>JAFDFV010000271.1 GCA_019309665.1 Deltaproteobacteria bacterium
CTCATAAGATCCTTGAAGTACACAAGGGCGCTGAAAACCTCACACTTATAGGCATTCATACCAGGGGAGTTTATATTGCGAAACGTATCCGGTCCAAGATTAATGAAATCGAGGGCATTGAAATACCGACAGGCAATATTGATATAACTCTGTACCGCGATGACTGGACCAGAATCAGCCACCACCCGATCGTCCAGGCAACAGATATATCCTTTCCTCTTGATGGGAAACAGATTATTTTAGTAGATGATGTTCTTTTTACAGGCCGGACCATAAGAGCTGCCATGGATGCTATTATCGATTTTGGCAGGCCCGATCGTATTGAACTTGCGGTGCTTGTTGATAGAGGCCACAGAGAACTTCCGATTCAGGCCAACTATGTTGGAAAATTTATTGAAACAAGGCGCTCGGAAACAGTAAATGTTTTGCTCACTGAACATGATGGTCAGGACAGGGTTATCATAGAAAAGCATTGATCAGAAATTTACAAACTCGTAACAGTTTAGCTTGTTAAAAATATATTCGCGGTCGGTTTATTTCATTAAGCTATTACATAAAATGAGTTTGTAAATTTCTGATTGATAGGAATTAAGGAAGCAAAACTTGAGTATAATAGAACATAAAAAAAACGCTCCCAGGAAAATCAAACTTGGAATTATATCTGTTTCAAGCACTCGATCCTTAAAAAATGATAAAAGCGGATTATGGATAAACAATAGAGCCTTAAAAGAAGGGCACAAAGTTGTATTTCACCACATTATACAAGATGAAATACAAGCCATAACCGAGATAATACTTGATGTTATCCGCAGTCATGAACCTCAGGTTATATTAATGACAGGGGGTACCGGTATAAGCAGCAAAGATGTAACCATTGAAGCGGTAATTCCATTATTTGAAAAGGAGCTAACAGCATTCGGGCCGCTTTTTGCCCAGCTCAGCTTTGAAAAAATTGATTCCGCAGCTCTTTTATCACGGGCGACCGCCGGCACAATAAACAAAACAATACTATTCTGTCTCCCTGGCAGCCTTAAAGCATGCAAGCTCGCATGCAAGCATCTTATCTTTCCTGAATTAGGACATCTTGTTAAACATGCCCAAGAATGATTTCGTGTGCTTTGGGGACATTTAGCATCCTAAGGGCTCTCTAAGACCTGGCACAGATTAAAAGAACGTTTCCATATACCATAACAATGTTCCATATTGCGGGCTGAAAATTTTTTCCTTTCTTTCCGGGTCGGTATCATACAGACTAAAGCTTTCCATGTTCTGCCAGATCTTCCAGGCTGCTGCGATCTAAGAGCTTTATTTTCCGGCCATTTATTTCGATTAGATTCCGGCTGCTCATTTTTGTAAAAATTCGTGACAAAGTTTCAGGTATAGTCCCAAGAAGGCTGGCAAGTTGTCCCTTTGAAATCGGCAAGAAAATATTAGTCCCTGATTTTTGCTCGTCGGCAAGATATAATAGATAAGAAGATAGGCGGCCTGGCACCTCTTTTAAAGAAAGATTTTCAATCTGAACTGTAAATTCTCTAAGCCGCATGGAAAGAACTGCAAGCATGTTCATGGCCAGGGATGGGTTTGTGGTAATAAGTTCAACAAATGCGGTTCTTGGGAAAAAAAGGAGATGGCTTTTTAACATAGCCTGAGCATTCGCAGGGAATTCTTTCCCTGAAAAAACAGGGACTTCACCAAAAGGGTTTCCCGGCCCGTAAATGTGAAGGATCTGTTCTTTGCCGTTTATTGAGGCTTTAAAGATTTTAACCTTGCCGTCTGCAACCACATAAAATCCGTTTCCCTCATCTCCCTCTAAAAAGATTATTTCTCCTTTGCCATATCTTTTTTCAACTGCTATCCTCACTATCCCTTTTACCTGGTTTTCAGGCAGGCCGTTAAAAAGGGATGTGTCGGCGATTATTTCTAATATGTTTTTCATAAGTTAAAAATAGCAGCTTTTTTTGATTTAAGTCAAGGCATTGAGCCTGTTTTATATGTAATATGCTCTTAACAATAGAAAATGATTCGTTAAAAAAACCAAAGGAGGAAGATTATGTTTTGTTTTCAATGCCAGGAGACAGCAAAGAACACAGGCTGCACAGTTAAAGGTGTTTGCGGGAAACCGGAAGATACCGCAAACCTGCAGGATCTTTTAATCTATGCGTTAAGGGGTATTGCCGTTTATGGTGAAAAGTCAAAAGAGCTTGGAACCCTGGACAAAAAAACAGGGTTATTTGTTGCACAGGCGCTTTTTACAACCATTACCAATGCCAACTGGGATGATGACCGGTTTATTGCCATGATTAAAGAGGCTTTAAAACGCAGGGAAACGCTTAAAGAGAATTTCTTGACCGCATACAAGGAAAAATATGGAAAAGATTTTGATGAGAAGCTGCATGATTGTGCAACATGGTTTTCTGATGATGTTGCACAGTTTCATGAAAAAGCCAAAACGGTGGGCGTTCTTTCAACTGAGGATGAAGATGTCCGCTCTTTAAGGGAGCTTTTGATCATAGGCCTGAAAGGAATTGCCGCTTATGCGGATCATGCCGCCCTTTTGGGATTTGAAAAAGAAGACATATACGATTTTCTAATGGAAGCTCTTGCATCCACCACAAAAGATTTGTCCGTGGACGATATGGTCGCGCTTGTAATGAAAGCCGGAGAGATTGCGGTAAATACGATGGCATTGCTGGATGAAGCAAATACGAATGCTTATGGCAACCCCGAGATCACGGAAGTAAATATCGGTGTTGGAAAAAATCCAGGGATTTTGATCAGCGGTCATGACCTTAAGGATATGGAAGAGCTTTTAAAACAAACCAAAGGTACTGGTGTGGATGTATATACACACGGCGAAATGCTTCCCGCCAATTACTACCCGGCATTTAAAAAATATGATCATTTTGTGGGCAACTACGGTGGTTCATGGTGGCACCAGAACAAGGAGTTTGAATCCTTTAACGGTCCTATCCTTATGACTACAAACTGTATTATTCCCATGAAAAAGGATAATACATATCAAAGCAGGATCTTTACTACCGGAATGACAGGTTATCCGGGTGTAAAACATATACCGAACAGACCCAAAGGCGGCTCAAAAAACTTCTCGGAAATTATCGAACTTGCAAAAAAATGTGATCCGCCGACAGAACTTGAAACCGGCAAGATTGTGGGAGGTTTTGCCCATAACCAGGTACTTGCACTGGCTGATAAGGTGGTTGATGCAATAAAATCCGGAGCTATCAAGCGTTTTATCGTTATGGCAGGCTGTGACGGCAGGCACAAATCTCGAAACTATTTTACCGAAGTTGCCAGGGCGCTGCCGAAAGACGCAGTTATTTTAACCGCCGGTTGTGCAAAATATCGATACAATAAGCTTGATCTCGGAGATATCGACGGAATTCCAAGGATTCTCGACGCAGGTCAGTGTAACGACTGTTATTCTCTTGCGGTTATTGCATTGAAGCTCAAAGAGGTCTTTGAGCTGGATGATATTAACGATCTTCCGATCTCTTTTGATATCGGGTGGTATGAGCAAAAGGCCGTGGC
>JAFDFV010000031.1 GCA_019309665.1 Deltaproteobacteria bacterium
ACAATATTAACCAGCTTTTTCTTCACAACTATAATTTTTCTGACAGGCTTACCTTTTATAAACTTTTTAACATGCTCATCTGAAATGGCCATTTCTTTTAAGGTATTATCATCTGTATCTGCATCTACATTAAACCTGCCTCTGAGCTTGCCATTAACCTGGACAACAATTAAAAGGTCATCTTTAGTCAGAGCTTCTTTATTATATTCAGGCCAAGAAGCTAAAAGTATATTGGACTCATTTCCCAATGCTTCCCAGAGTTCTTCGGCAAAATGAGGAACTATTGGCGCTAAAAGGAGCACAACTGACTCTATGGCATACCTGACAACGGAGTTTCTTTTATGACCATTTTTTTGAAGATCAATGCCCGACATAACATTAACAAGTTCCATAACAGCGCTTATAGCTGTATTAAAATGAAATCTATCTTCAATATCTCTGGTAACCTTTTTTATTGTATAATGTGTCTTTCTATATAAATCACGCAATTCACCATCAAGCTTGTCAGGACTTCCATAATATGGCGAAACATCTTTTATGTAATCCATGCAGTTCGATGCAATACGCCATACACGGTTAAGAAAGCGATAGCTGCCTTCGACTCCCTGCTCACTCCATTCGAGATCACGTTGTGGAGGAGCTGCAAAAAGGCAGAAAAGTCTCGTGGTATCCGCACCATATTTATCAAGTAATCTATTCGGATCTATTACATTCTTTTTTGATTTTGACATTTTTTCAATACGACCCACCACAACTTTCTTGCCGCATTTTTTACAAAAACGATCAGAACCGTCGCTACTCCCCTCAACCTCTTCAGGAAAAAGATAGCCGTGTTCAGGACACGAAACAGTCTCTTTGCAGACCATACCCTGGGTAAGCAGCCTTGTAAAAGGCTCCTTAAAACTAACTAGGCCCAAATCTTTTAATACACGTGTAAAATACCTTGAATACAGAAGATGTAAAACAGCGTGTTCTACCCCTCCGATATACTGGTCTACCGGCATCCAGTATTCAACGGCCTTTTTATCAAACATGCCGGTGTTGCAATCAGGGCTGCAATATCTGGCAAAATACCAGGAAGACTCAACAAATGTATCCATTGTATCGGTTTCTCTTTTTGCGTCAGAAGCTCCACATGCCGGACAACTGATATTTGCAAAATATTCGAGTTTTGAAAGCGGCGATCCGCCGTCTTCCAGGAGGTTGACATCTTCCGGAAGTATTACGGGAAGGTCTTCTTCAGGCACAGGAACAATGCCGCATTTGTTGCAGTAAATCATGGGAATCGGCGTGCCCCAATATCGTTGTCTGGAAATACCCCAGTCCCTTAATCTAAAACTTACCGTTTTCTTCCCGATATCATTATCTTCAAGAAAAGAAGCTATTGCATCTAAAGCTTTTCTGTTATCCATTCCGTCAAATTGACCGGAATTAACCATTACTCCTTCATCTGTATAAGCTTCCGTCATTATTTCAGAATCAAGATCAAAATCATATGGTTTTATAACAACAATTATATCGAGCCCATACTTTTTAGCAAAATCAAAATCACGCTGGTCATGCGCAGGAACAGACATAACCGCACCGGTACCATATTCCATCAGGGCAAAATTAGCTGTATAAACCGGGATTCTTCTCTTGCTCAACGGGTTTATACAATAGGCACCTGTAAAAATACCCTCCTTTTCATAACCTTCAATAGCCTTGACCGACCTGTCCTGCATAGATATTCGTTCAATAAATTTTTTTACCTGTTTTTCCTGCTTCGTTCCTTCTGAAAGCTTCAGCACAAGCGGATGTTCCGGTGCAAGACACATGAATGTTGCTCCGAAAACCGTATCCTGCCGCGTAGTAAAAACAGATATATGCTCTTCTTTATCAGGAGGATTCTCTATAGGAAAACGAATTTCCGCTCCTAAACTTTTTTTGATCCAGTTCTTCTGCATGGCAATAACTTTATCAGGCCAGCCGGGAAGATGATCGCAATAAGCCAGAAGGTCTTCAGCATAATCGGTAATTCGGAAAAACCACTGCCAGAGTTTCTTTTGGTGAACAGCATTGCCACATCTCCAGCACATACCGGCCTCAACCTGCTCGTTGGCAAGAACGGTCTGACAGGAATTACACCAGTTAACAAACGATTCCTTCCTGTAAACCATTTTCTTTTCATACATCTTTAAGAATAACCATTGCTCCCATCTGTAATATTCAGGTCTGCAAGTGGCGAATTCTCTTTCCCAGTCGTAGCTGAATCCAATACGTTTCAACTGGCGACGCATGGTATCAATATTTTCATATGTCCATTTTGCCGGATGAGATCTGTTTGCAATTGCAGCATTTTCCGCCGGCATACCAAATGCGTCCCATCCCATTGGATGTAATACATTGAATCCCTGCATTTTTTTGTACCTGGCAATAACATCGCCTATGGTATAGTTTCTAACATGCCCCATGTGTATCTTGCCGGAAGGATAGGGAAACATTTCAAGAAGATAATACTTTTGCCTTTCCGGGTCCTCATCAACCTTAAAAAGCTTTGAACTTTCCCAGTAAATCCGCCATTTATTTTCTATTATCTTTGGGTCGTATTTTTTATCCATTTACTATTACTACCTTTCACCTAATTTTCCTCAAATTCTGTCACCTCATGCCATAATATGATATAAATAGCAAGACTGGCAATACGACCGATCAGAAATAGTTTGACTTGTACTTGACAATTGCTTATTCAATCAAAAAAACTGTAACAGTTCAGCCACTAAGGCACAAAGGCACAAAAAAGAGATATGAATTTTAAACCTTTATCAAAAAGACCTATAGACTTTCAGATAATTCATTTCACAAGGCCAGAAGGAGGAAGGCGTATTAGTTATACGTCGACGACTGATAACGCAGTGAAATTATTTATCTGAAAGTCTATATCTGCATACGGAGACGCACAGGCGGAAAAGAATCTGTTGCTGAAAAAATTGTAGATACAGCATATACTGTACATAAGATATTAGTACCGAGTTTGCTCGAAAAAGTGTATGAAGTTTGTTAGAAATTATATTATAATCTTGGTGGCTTAGTGTCTTTGTGGCTAAACTGTTACGAAAAAGGATAAATATTACATGATAAGTAAGGTTCTGATAAATGCATTAGATCCTGAAGAATGCAGAATCGCAAAAGTAATTGACAATAAACTTGAGGAATTTCATATCGAAAGTGCCTCAAAAGAAATTACACACGGTAACATATACAAAGCAGTAATTTCTCGTGTTGAACCCAGTCTTCAGGCCGCATTTGTTGATTATGGAGCAGAACGACATGGATTTCTTCAGAAGAATGAAATCCACAGCGATTACTTTCAGGATAATTATGCCGGAGACTCTTCCATATCAAATCTTGTCAAGAAAGGGCAGGAACTGGTTGTACAAGTAACAAAAGACCCTTTTATGAAAAAGGGAGCCATGCTTACAACATTTATATCTCTTGCTGGAAGGTTCGTGGTTTTTATGCCTGGAAGTGAACAGCGGGGGATTTCACGAAAAATAGAAAATGAAGATGAACGGAATCGTCTAAAAAAAATTATACCCGAGCTTAATATCCCGGAAGGATTTGGGCTCATTGTAAGGACTGCCGGGAAAGATTGTACAAAAACAAAGCTTTCTAAAGATTTGAATTATCTTTTCAGACTCTGGAAAAATATTAAAAGCCAGATAATGAAGGAAAACGCTCCAGCGCTTCTCTTTAAAGAACGAAATCTTGTTTTAAGATCCATAAGGGACTATTTTACTACGGATATTAATGAAATTCTTATTGACAACCCCTCAGTTTGCCATGAAGTTAAAGATTTTATTAAAATCATATCTCCTAAACATACCAAAAGTGTTAAATTATATAAAAGTGAAAAACCTATATTTACAAAACACCAGCTTGAAGACCAGATCGCTTCTATATATAAAAACAGGGTTAACCTGAAATCAGGTGGATCAATTGTAATAGAACAAACCGAAGCTTTAGTCGCCATAGATGTTAATTCAGGCAAAGCAACAAAACAAAAATCTATCGAAGAAACAGCCTTACGGACCAATGTTGAAGCAGCCGAAGAAATTGCCCGTCAACTGCGTCTGCGAGATTTGGGCGGTCTTGTTGTATTGGATCTCATTGACATGAGAGACCAAAAGCACAAATCAGAAGTAGAAGGAACGTTGAAAAACCATTTAAAAAAAGATAAGGCAAAAACAAAAGTAGGAAGAATTTCTAAATTTGGGTTAATTGAAATGTCGAGGCAGCGAATCAGGCCATCTATTGGATACAGCGGTTTTGAAGCCTGCAAATATTGCCATGGAAAAGGCATAACTCCATCTCCTGAAACCCTGGCTCTTGCTTTCTTGAGAAAACTCAGCATCGAAACTCTAAAACAAGAAATTTCCAAAGTAACGGGCATAGTCCCTGTCGAGGTAGCTGACTATCTTCTGAATAATAAAAGAAAAGAAATAATTGACCTTGAGTTAAGGCGTAATCTTTCGATATCAATAAAAGGCGATAGCACCTTGTTCCTCGGAGACAGCAAGATCATCAGTTCAAAATAGAATCCCGTTAAATTTATAGTAGGGGCGAATCTTGTATTCGCCCTAATCAGGGCGATCACAAGGATCGCCCCTACTTGATTATTGTATCATGGGAAAATTATGCCTAAAAAAAATACAGCCATATCAAATAAGATTGCCGTTATTATAATAATCTGTGCTGTTGTTGCAGCGGGCTTATTTTTAATACAGAAAAAACTCACCGGACCTGTTGAAAAAAATTTGTCGGGGAAAGTTCATGTTCCTATAAAATCCCAGCCCGTAATAGACTACAACAAGCTGGAAAAAGATAAAGAGCTTCAAATACTTACCCAAAAGCGTAAAGCAAAATATGGAGTGGAAAAAAGCGTTGATATCATTGTAAAATCTGATGAATCACTTAAAATAGGTGATTCGACAGTTTCCATGCAGGAAATTCTGGACAAGATCCGTATTAAAAGCGGTGATATTATTGAAAAGGACATAGAGGGACTAAACCTGCCGGATGACAGGATAAGAGCATTCGGAATATATGTGGTCAAAACTGAAGACAACATCTGGAACATACACTTTAAGTTTTTAAAGGATTACTTTGATCACAAGGGGATTGCCCTTGCTCCACTTGCCGACGAGCCGGACAGAAAGGGTTTTAGTTCAGGAATCGGCAAAATTTTAAAATTTTCCGAAAAAACTGTTAGCATTTACAACATCAAAGAACGTAAAATAGCTGTAGATCTTAACCTGATATATCCATTAAGCAAAGTTGTTGTTTTTAATATGGACCGGATTTTTGCTCTTTTAAACCAGATTGATTACAATAATACAAACCGCATTCAGTTTGACGGAGAAACCCTCTGGATACAGATTGAATAGGAGTCAGGAGTCAGGCGTCAGGAGTCAAAGGGTGGGTGGTATTTGACTGAAATTTATAACTACGGAACGAGACCTTTGAAAAATGCTCAATTTTGTTCAAGTTCAAGGAAGGCGAAAATTTTAAATGTAGGAATACATTGAGTATTTCGAGGCTTAAAATTTGAGCCTGACACCGAAATTGGGCAAAAGGGGGCGTTTTGCAAAGGTCTCGGAACTACGGATGGAGCAAAGCAATAGATGATAAAACGATATACAAGAAGTATTATGGGCGATATCTGGACCGATGAAAACAAGTATAACACATGGCTGAAAGTTGAAATTTTAGCCTGTGAAGCCATGGCGCAAAACAAAATGATTCCCCCAAAAGCGTTTAAAAACATAAAGGAAAAAGCTGGTTTCTCCGTTAAAAGAATAGAAGAAATAGAAGCTGAGACCAAACATGACGTAATAGCCTTTCTGACAAATGTTGCTGAACATGTCGGGCCTGACTCGAGATATATCCACATGGGGCTGACATCTTCAGACATTCTTGATACAAGCATGGCATATCTTCTCAAAAAATCTGGGGAAATTATCATAAAAGACTGCGAAAACCTGTTAAGTATAATTAAGAAAAGAGCCTTTGAACACAAGGATACCGTCATGGTCGGAAGATCGCACGGAATTCATGCAGAACCTGTTACCTTTGGGCTGAAACTGGCAGTCTGGTATGATGAAATGAAGCGCAACAGAAAAAGATTTGAGCGTGCTGTCGAAAACATCAGTTTCGGTCAATTTTCAGGGGCAGTCGGTACTTTTGCCAATATTCCACCGGAAATTGAAGCATATGTTTGCAAAAAACTGGATCTCAAACCAGCCCCTGCTTCAACGCAAATTATACAACGAGACCGACATGCCGAATATTTTACAGCGTTAGCTATCATGGCATCATCAATCGAAAAGATGGCTCTTGAAATCAGGCATCTTCAAAGAACAGAAGTTCTTGAGGCAGAAGAGTATTTTTCAAAAGGGCAAAAAGGTTCCTCAGCCATGCCTCACAAGAGGAATCCAATAGGATCCGAAAACCTTTGCGGCCTCGCACGGATCATCAGGTCTAATGCTATGGCTGCTTTGGAGAACATCCCTCTCTGGCATGAAAGGGATATAAGCCATTCATCTGTTGAGAGAATAATCGCTCCAGACAGTACAATACTTATTGATTACATGCTAAACAGGCTAAAGGGTTTGATTAATAATCTTGTTGTATATCCCAAAAGAATGAAAGAAAATCTTAATATGCTGAACGGTCTTATCTTTTCTCAACAGATACTTCTTGCTCTTGCCGAATCAGGAGTAACCCGTGAAGACGCATATAAAATGGTTCAGAAGCAGGCAATGCGTGTATGGAAAGAAAAAAAGCCTTTTAAGGAGCTGATAAAGAAAGATAAAGGGATATGCGCTCATCTAAGCAAGAAAAAAATTGAAGAAATATTTGACGTCAACTATCATTTAAAGTATATCGGCATAATTTTTGACCGTGTATTTGAAACCCAAATTGAGCCATGAAAAATAACTATTACATACTTCTCTTAAAAAGTATCTTGCTGATAGTTATTTTTGCCGGATGTCAGGGATGTCAAATTGCTTCATCAGTCAAACAATTTGAAGCGTCATCCGATCCATACCAGGGAAGCACTTACAAAAAAGTGCTAATGAAATGGACGAATGAAGCTTGCATATATAGAGGCCTTGATCTTGAGCTAATGACTTCAGCTACCTTCAAATCGCCTGAATTCAGAGAGGCCTATGCAAATGAGTATGTCAGAACTTATAATCTTGCTAGTGAAGAAAAGGAAAAACTTATAAAAGATCAAAAACAAGCTTCTTTAATATACAATGATTTTATAATGTCTGCATACGTACCGGATAAAAAATTGAATGATTTTAATAAAAAAGATTCTATATGGAAAATATATCTTAACGCAGGCAATGAAACAAAAATAAAACCGCTTGAGATAAGGAAAATTAAAAAGATTGATGCGGTGCTTACTCACTTTTTTCCATATATTAATACCTGGGAATCAATTTATCTCGTCAGATTCCCTGTAAAATTGCAGGGAACCGACAAAAATATAATTGATGATACCAGCTCAAAAATAAAATTTGTAATTACAAGTGTACTCGGTACTACTGAAATGGTCTGGAACATAACCCGGATAAACCGGAAATCCGAAGCACAAAACTCGAAACTCGAAACAAATCCAAATACTAAATGCTCAAATGTTCAAAACTGTAGGAGCAGTCTTGAGAGCGATTAAATCTGCCTTCGGCGGACACTGTTGTTTTTGATTTTGAATTTTTGTCATTCGATATTGTTTCGTATTTCGATATTCGTATTTCGAATTTATTTTCTGTCAGAAAAAACGAAGTTTAGAGCTAAGAAATTAAAACCTGTATAAACAATAATTTTTTAAACATGGAGGTTAATCTTGATTAATATAGCATATGCAATGGGGCAGGGCGGAGCGGCAGGCGGCGGACAACCAGGCGGGTTTACAGCATTTATCCCACTGATTATCATGTTTGCCATATTTTATTTTCTGCTTATCCGGCCCCAACAGAAAAAAAGTAAACAACATCGTGAAATGATAAGTACTCTAAAAAAAGGTGACCGCGTAGTAACAAGCGGTGGTATTCATGGAAGAATTACCAATGCAGATGATACCACGATAACAGTGGAAATAGCAGATAAAGTACGAATAAAAATAAATCGCGGGAATATAGCTGCACTAAATCAACCTTCCCCGCCCCCGCCATCTGTTGAAAACAAGGCTGATTAAGTATATAAAGTGCCTAAAATGCCTAAGGCTGTGGTACGCCTTCGGCGTGCTAATTGATAAGCCAAAGTTATTGAGAGTTTGCCTCTATCGTACATTGATGACTTAAGGAATATATAAAATGGCAGTATTCCTTAACTTTAGGCACTTTAATATACTTTAGCTCACTTTAGGCACTTATATTATAGTAAATATCCTTAATCCTTTTAGCTCTTTATTGAAGGGAATATCCAATTGAAGAATTTTTCATGGCGAGTAATTCTAGTCTTTGCGGTTATTACAACTGCAATTGTTTATATTCTTCCTACAATAAATCAAGGCTGGTGGCCACATAAGAAGATAAATCTTGGCTTAGATCTTCAGGGAGGAATGCACCTTGTACTTGAAGTTGATACTGAAAAATCAGTTGAAAGTACAATAGAACGTATGACTTATGAACTCCGGAGTCTTTTAAAGAAAGAAAATATAAGGTACATCGGAATAGACAGAATAGAAGACACCAAAATATTGCTCAAAATACGTGGTAACAATAATATCCTGAGTTTTAATAAACTGCTGGATACTGAACTTAAGGATTTGCGGGTTGTTTCAGAATCGACTGATGATGAAACACTTACCATGATATTAAATTTGCCGGACAATGAAACTCGTCATATAAAAAAGCTGGCGGTTGAACAGGCACTTGAAACAATAAGAAATCGTATCGATCAGTTCGGCGTAAATGAGCCTGATATACGTCGCCAGGGTGAAAAACGAATTCTTATCCAACTCCCGGGCATCAAAGACACACAAAGAGCAAAGGAGTTAATCGGTAAAACAGCTCTTCTGGAATTTAAATTGCTGGACGAAAGCCATGACCTGGGTGCCGCTTTAAAAGGAAATATACCGGCGGGCAGCGAACTTCTTTATCAGGACAATGAGGATTCAGCAACAGAACGCGTCATAAGGACCCCCTATCTTGTAAAGAAACGAACTCTTCTGACTGGTGAATACCTGACAGATGCAAGGGTTCAAATAGACTCCCAGTTCAATGAACCATATATTTCCATCAATTTTGATAAAAAGGGGGCAAGGATTTTCGAAAGAATAACAGAAGAAAATGTTAAAAAACGACTCGCAATAGTTTTAGATAATAAAGTCTATTCCGCACCTGTTATTCAGGAAAAAATTACCGGCGGCGAAGCACGCATTACAGGAAATTTTACAACAGAAGAAGCGCGTGACCTTGCAATTGTTCTTAGGGCAGGCGCCCTGCCGGCTCCGGTTAAAATCATTGAGGAACGAACCGTAGGACCCTCTCTTGGAGCTGATTCAATAAGAAGGGGACTTATCTCCATGTACATTGGGGGCATACTCGTTGTTCTGTTTATGATTGTATATTATAAGGTTTCAGGCCTTATCGCAAACATTGCGCTTATCCTTAACATTGTTATGATTGCCGGAGGACTTGCAGGATTTCAGGCCACCCTAACGCTTCCAGGTATTGCAGGAATCATATTAACCATAGGGATGGCTGTTGATGCCAATGTTTTGATATTTGAACGTATCAGAGAAGAAATGGATCTGGGCAAGACTCAGAGAGCTGCCGTAAATGCAGGCTATAGTAAGGCCACCCTTACCATTCTTGATGCAAACGTAACAACTCTTATCGCAGCTCTTGTTTTGTTTCAGTTTGGAACCGGGCCGGTAAAGGGTTTTGCCGTAACACTGAGTCTTGGCGTATTAGCAAGCCTGTTTACAGCACTTATCCTTACACGGCTTATTTTTGATTATCTCCTGATAAACAGAAAAATTAAAAACTTGAGTATATA
>JAFDFV010000272.1 GCA_019309665.1 Deltaproteobacteria bacterium
CTTTGAATGCGCGGGTCTTGTGGCAGAAAATTATTTCATCTTCCCCAACGGAAGGGTTTACAGATGCCCTATCTGCGAAGACTTCCCTTTGCACAGCATGATCTTTAAAGACAACAGGCTCGTCAACACAGGCAAAATAAATGAAAACGATTTTTTTCATCTTAACATACCCGAGGGGTGTGTTATGAACAAGCTCATACAGCCTGAAAATCTCAGCTACAAAAGCAATGGTACACCTGAATACAGAATTGCATGCTGCCTGCTGAAAGAAGAAATACGCGCACCTTCGGTTCGGACATAAGTGCCTAAAGTTATGGTACGCCTTCGGCGTGCTAATTGATAACACTATACTATGAGTCTGACCCATTATGTATTAATGACTTAAGAAACCTATATCAACTGGCAGAATTCATTAACTTTAGGCATTTTAGGCACTTTTTTAACTAAACATTAAAACGAAAATTTATAATATCTCCATCCTGAACGCAATACTCTTTGCCCTCAAGCCTGACAGTGCCCTTCTTTCTTGCCTCATTATATGTACCGGCATCCATAAGATCATTATAGGAAAGAACCTCTGCACGTATAAATCCTTTCTGGAAGTCTGTGTGAATCACTCCGGCAGCATCAAGCGCTGTTGCTTCTTTCTTTGTTGTCCATGCCCTTACCTCATCCTCGCCGACAGTAAAAAAAGAGATAAGACCCAGCAGCGCATATGACCGCTTGATGACCCTGTCCATAGCAGAAGCAGTAATATTAAACTCATCAAGAAAGTCTTTTGTATCTTCAACAGACATCTGCGCAAGCTCCTGCTCCAGCTTGCCCCTTATCACTATACAGTCTTCTTTGGAAGTTGTATCATCTTCTGCATCGGGGATTCCGTCGTCATCGTCCTCATTGTTAAACAAAACCAGCTTTGGCTTTGCTGACACAAACGCATAACCCTTTAAAATATGCGCAGAGGATAGATCGCTGTTTTTTCTTAAAGAAATCTCTTTTTCAAGACTGTCAAGGCATTCTTTTAAAAGAGTGACTTCCTCCTTATTTATATCCCTGCTGCGCTGCATGTCCTGTTGCAGGCGCTCCAGACGTTTTTCAATAACAACAAGATCTTCAATAATAAATTCCTGATCCAGTTTAACAAAATCGCTGAAAGGCTCAGGCTTATCAAAACCAAATCCTGCAAAGTTGCGAACCACATGGATCAAAGCATCGCAATCTCTTATTTTAGTCCATATATTCTGCTCCTTGTTTTTATCTTTGCTCTGCGTTCCTATGCCGGGCAGAAAATACTCAACCTGGGCATAAATGGTTTTTTTAGGCTTATACATATCGCTTAAAAAATCCACGCGCCCGTCCGGAACCCTTACGGCAGCTATATGGTCTTTACTTTTGCTCCCGATTTCTATTGTGTTCTTTGTTAAAGCTTCAAATATGGTAGACTTCCCAGACTGTGAAAGACCAACTATTCCTAATTTCATAAAATTTCCTTATTCAATATAAATGTCAACTATTCACCGACAAGTTTTCCGAGTTTCCTTCTCTGATATCATCAAAATCTCTGCGAACTTCCTCTACTTTATTCCGATATCCATCTCCATCACCATACTCAAAAAATTTACCATAACGACTATGAATTAAAGCGGTTCTCCTGGCATGTTTAATTGGACACCAATACTGCTCAGTTCTTGCAGCTACTTCCTGGACATATACAATCAACCCATTAAAGTATCCGCAATATGCACAATTCAATTTCTCAATTCCATTGAGGTAACTGAGAGAACGACGATCTATCACAATGTATTTGTTTCGTTTCACCCTGGGTATGCCATATACTCGAAAGCATATAGCCTGATAAAACGTTACGAATAAATCCATGAATAAGGCAGGGAAAATACAAGACCATATTACCGGTACAGTCAGAATGTTCAATGGCTCTGCATCGGATAAATAACGTGAAACAGTTTTAACAATAGCCTTATGCTTTTTTTTGACATTCTTTTCAAAAAGCACTTTTCCGCCGCGGATCTTATAAAAAAACATCTTCTCCTGGTTTCGAATTTCTTCGGCAAGTTCTTTTTCCAGTTTTTTTATCTTTTCCATAAGAGACTGTAGTTTGTTTTCCATTTATTATCCTTTTTTGAGTTTTGATTACAAACGTAGCCGGATAAGGTTTTATGTTATTTCCGGCATCTGTTTTATGTACACGTCCTGCTTTGGATAGGGAATCTCTATCCCTGCTTCGTTGAACGTCTTGTAGATTTTGGTGTTGAGCCTGTCGAGTACAATGCCTATGTACACCGGCTTGTCAATCCAGGCAAGAAGTTCGAACAAAAGCCCGGAGTCTCCGAACTCGCGAAAGCGGACCCGTGGCTCCGGCTGGTCAGAGATGTGGTCTATGCCCTTGACACAGGAGTACAGAATTTCGCGCACCTTATCTACGTCGCTGCCATAGGCAACCGATACCTTGGCCCGGACTCGCATCTTCTGGTGGGGCCCTCCGGTTTCGTTGACGATCTTGCTGTTCGCGATAACAGCGTTCGGCAGGGTAACTTCTACATCATCGCGGGTAAGGAGGCGGGTAGAACGTATGCCTATATCCGTAACCACACCCCTTGTTCCGCTTTCAAGAATTATGAAGTCTCCGATTTTGTACGGCGCATCCGCGAGAATAAATACACCGGCAAAGAGATTCGCCAGAGTGTCCTTGGCCGCAAAACCAACCGCGATACCAACTATCCCTGCCGAAGCAATCCATGAAGTAACGTTTATTTGCCAGGCTACAAATGCAAAGTAGAGCGATCCTCCGATCACCACGATCTTCAGCACAATCTCGAACAGCGGCAGGGTCTTGGGTTGAATCCAGGAAACCCGGTCCGCCTGACGGCTGAGAACCGCAAGCAAAATGGTGCCTGTCTGCATTGCCGCCCTTCCCCAGATAATCACGGCAAAAGTCTTTATTATGCCTGTTGCTATGAAATTTATCGTGGGTTTGAAATCGAGGTCCACTATCGCTAAGGCAATCCCTGCAAGGATAATGGAATACACAACAGGGCCGTGAAGGACATCGGCAAGCCGGTTATCCACCTGAGTCCTGGTCTTTTTGCTCCATGACAAAATAAGGCGGGTAAAAATAAGCCTTGCAAAGAGCGCCGCCAATATTGACCCAGCCAGGATAAAACCCACCCGTACATACGGCATCTGCAAAAAATCGAAGAAAATTCTAATCATCTGTTCCATGGTTCACCTTCCGTTCTCATAGGATAATTCTCCAGATTGATCTTATCTATCAAATTCATCTTTACAAGTCAAAAAGAAGGACACGGCTAAGTCATTTTCTGTAACTTTTCAAAAAGTTCTGGTAAAAATAAAAAAGACGAGTCCGCTGGTGATGAAATGTAAAATAGCTGACTGTTTGAGCATCTTAGTGAGCTTTTAGAGCCTCTTTAGAAAAAACAGCGCATAAGAAAATTTATCTTTAAGACATTTGATCTATCGCTTAACCAATAGATATTAAAGGATTGGTCACTGTTTTTTCTTTAGGCTCACTTGGGCGAGTTTCAGATATTCTTACATTTTATTATCAGTGGGCGAGTCTTGTATCATGTAATTTGAAGGCGCCAAGCTCGCAAAGAAAAAAAATAAAAAACACCCCCAAATGGCGCTTGTTAAGTATTTTTGAATTTGATATTTAGCCGGAAATTAAACAATTTCAAACCAACTAAAAAATTGAGCGCAGGCCTTATGAAAAAAGTATTGGTGACTGGTGCCACGGGACAGATCGGTTCTGAATTAACCCTCTTGTTGCGCGAAAACCTTGGCAGCACCGGCGTTGTTGCAGCAGGTCATATCAAAAAACCAGACCCGGCTTTGCGCGAATCAGGCCCCTTTCACTATATCGACTGCACCCGGATCAATACCATCGCCGAACTGGTCAAAAAATACAAGATCGATACGATATACCACCTTGCCTCTGTGCTTTCGGCCAGTGCTGAAAAAAATCCCCAACTGGGCTGGCAGGTGAACGTCAACGGACTTTACAATGTCCTGGAAGTGGCACGGGAATACGGCTGCGCGGTGTTTACCCCCAGTTCCATCGCTATCTTCGGCCCCTCCACACCGTTGCAAAACACCCCGCAAGACACGGTTCAGCGCCCCACCACCATATATGGGGTCACCAAAGTCGCAGGTGAGCTGCTCTGCGATTATTATTTCAAACGATTTGGAGTGGACACCCGCGGGGTACGCTATCCAGGACTGATTTCCTATAAGACGCCACCGGGCGGCGGCACCACTGACTACGCCGTAGAGATCTATTTTGAGGCGGTCAAGCATAAAAAATACACCTGCTATCTGAAAGCAAAGACGTGTCTGGACATGATGTATATGCCGGATGCGCTGAAAGCAGCCATCGAGATTATGGAAGCAGATCCCGGCAGACTCAGGCATCGTAATGCATTTAACGTCACGGCCATGTCCGTTTCCCCGAAAACCATTGCTGCTGAAATCAAAAAACTGATACCTGATTTCACCATTGCATATCAAATCGACCCGTTGCGCCAGGAGATCGCCAACTCCTGGCCGGACAGTATGGATGATAGTGCGTCCCTGCAGGAATGGGGCTGGAAACCGGAATACGATCTGCAAGCAATGACCCGGGATATGATCCAAAATATATCTAAGATGTTGGAGGATCCATCATGACAATCACACCCTTAGAAAATCTGCTGCAACAAAAACTTGATGAACTAAAAGCAACCGGTCGACTATTTGACTGCAAACAGCATCCTGGCTACAGGCTTGAATTATCCGGTCGTTCCTAAAGGCGACGAGGAAATCCGTTTTCAGGTTGCGGCCGATCATACCGAAAAGGATATAGATTATGTCCTTGAAGTGTTAAAGCGGTTTAATTACGCAAGCTCATAACTGATATGTACGGGGAATAACTCTTAACCTCTCCAGATATCCACCAATAATCTTCGACCTAAATTGTTTTTTGTCACATCGCACAACGCCAAGCAGCAATGCTTATTCAAACTGAACTGTTCCAAATATCTTTCCTAAAGAAATTTCTTTTTCCAAAACATTTTTTAGTTTTCCGCCACATTCTTCAGAACAAAATAAAAACATACAGTCCTTACCGTCCTTTTTGGCTTCTGAACCTTGAGCTGTTACCATCATATAAATAGGCTTTTCTTCAGAAACCAGACCTATCTGGATACAATGGCTTTCGTATTCAGATAAATCAACATCTGGTTTTAGCTTTGCGCCTGCGCCAAAAACTTCCATGTCGTCGCTGATATGTTTATGGCACCAAGCACATTTACTCAGGGCTTCTTCATCCGGGATAATATTAAATTCCATGACATCCTCATGCTTCCACCTAAATTGAGCGATTTTTTACTCGACCTGTACCAATCTCTTGCGCATCAAGGGCTTGCGAAAAGTCTCGACATATCCATTGGTATGCCTGCGTTTTTCGCAAACCTTGCTGCATCAAGATCTGTGCACATTTCTTCGCAAAAAATCGCTCAACTTAGGTTCCATAAATATTTTTATTTCCTTCCAACGTCTCCGCATCACCTACAAGCAGGTGAACGGGCATTTGCAAATGCTACGTTTTCCTCAAACCTGGCAAATGTTACAGCCGCCCTACCCTGCTTATTAGAATGTATACGATTGTTATGTGTCTTGATGAAGCAGGGTGCTTTTTTGATACAAAAGCTCTGGATCCAAATCCAAATGATTTGACCACTTAATTGTATCGAAGCTAACTGTTACCGAATTAAATAAGGAAACATCTTTTAATTTTGAAAATTTTCCTAAATCCAAATATGGGGAAATATCAAATACTTTCTCCTCATCATTTTCGAACTTTAAAAGCAATTTGTATTCATCAAGCGGCTTTACACTTTTAACTGATAAATACATGAATTCCTCCCTTTTTATCTCAGAGGGTCAATTTTAAAAATTTTCCATGATATAGGACTATATATCTGGAAAATATTTCCACGTATCCGTATATTAAATTCAACTACGGTAAATATTTCTCTTGAATTTTTTAACTCTTTTATCTGTTATTAAATTTTATATATTAACAATATAATGAAAAATATGGAAATCAAGATGAAATTTAAACCCAATTTATAATATTAGTTGAGTTTAGACGGTTTTACAATAGCATTTTTGCGGTCTCCTCGAATAGGACTGCTATACTATAATAAATAGATATTAACAGTAATGCGATACGTTTTTCATTTTTTAAATCCCTAATTGTTCAGCAGTATTGCTCACAGCTTTTGCGGGCATAAGTATGGTAAATACAGAAGACCTGTGGTAAGTAAGGAGGTAACTACTCAGGTGGATAGGCTGAAGGCT
>JAFDFV010000273.1 GCA_019309665.1 Deltaproteobacteria bacterium
TCACAATTCTTTGTCCCGGAAATGCCCGAAGTTCGGCTGACATCCGCAAACGGTGAAGAAAGACCCGCGCTTTTAATTGCCGTGGTTTTTCCGGAACCACTTTCTCCGATTACCATATACCAGGGAAGCACATAAAGAGGGTTGCCATATTTTTTCAAGTGAGAAGACTTAAGAGACTCAATAGCCTCTTTCCAACTATCCTGAAGCTCTCTTAAACGCGCACTCTCTTTATCGTCCACGGTTTTCAGATAGGAGTCATCCTGCTCAATGATCTGGTCAACAAAATGCTGTTCCCGACGTTTAAGCCATAGCTTTCTTAGAAAAAGCAAACCCAGCCCTAAGCCTAAAATGCCCAGCAAAATGAAAAATCCTACCCACCATGCCCAATCAAGGCTCAGGACGATCCCAAAAACCAGAAGGATAGTCAGTAGAATTACTGCTATAATAAAAAAGACTTTAAGAATTTTAAAAAAAATCTGTTTCATTTACTTAATAAACTTTCTCCGATATTGTTTAAAATAAACCCGTAAATCAAAAACAGAACCGAGTAAAGGAGAACGGGGGTTCCAAGACAAAGAAGCGTAAAAGTTGAGAAACGTTTTTTCCCTTTAAGAGAGATCACCTCGCTCGACTCAACAGGATATGCTTCCGGAAAAAGCTCTCCTTTTTCAAGAGAAGGTAGTCCCACTGAACTTCCTGTAAGAAGTTTCAAATTTGATGTCTTTAGCTGTTCCAGGAGATATTCGTCTCCTTCATGGCAATAGCGTCCCATAAAACCTATAGCGAGACAGAGATAATAAACCTCCCTCACATCTCTTTGATGGGGACCAAGAGTATTTAAGCGTTCAAAAAAAATCTCGCCGGCGTCGGCAGTCTGATAATAAAAACGCTGGAGTTGTTCACCCTGCCACAGATGTTTTTCTTTCCACGAAGAGTTTAAAATAGCCTCATCAATCCAGGCAAAAATGGCAAAGCGCGCCAGGTCGTAATCCTCCTGAGAGAAAGAGCCGTTATTGAGACTCTCTTGACTCTTCGAGATCAGACGTTGAATATCGGCCTTAACCTGATCAAAGGGTGGTTGTCTTTTGGCCACTGTTTTCAAAAAATATGCCGCGTAGGCAACGAGTTCTATAAAACAATCGGTCAATCGCATATCTAACTTTTCCCCACAACCATCAGTTCTACCTTTAAATCTTCAGGAGCTGCATCCCAATACAAAGCAATATTGTAATCTTTGTGCACACGGGCCCACTGATCACTGTGATGGTCAATCTGAAAATAAATAGAGTAAGTCCGACGGGGCAATTCTTGTGGCGGCGTTGGAAGGTGTTGCAGCTTTACTCCTGGAAGAGCACGGGCCATAAGAATAGGTAAAGATTCTCGTGAACTTATTTTTGCGATTGTCTCCAGAGACTTAAGCACGAAATCAGGATCCTTTTCGGTTTCAAAAACCAGGTAAAAACGGTTTCGTCCTTCAAAAATCGTTGGGGCCAGATCACACGCATAATAGGTTCCGTCGTATACGAGTTGAATCACATATTCCGGCCCGGCCGTAATTTCATCCAAAAGCTGGGTGACTATAGCCTGCGCGCCTGAAAAACATTTCCACAGGTTTTGATGATCATATCCGGATAAAAGACGGGTTCCGTCTTCCAGTTCTCCCATCACATTGACCTGCTCTGAAAAAGAAGAGAGTTCGCCGATCAACTCTCTTAAGAGGGCATACACCGTCCAGGGATGAACTTGTTGCGATTCAGTCAAATGAAAAAGGGAAGGAATGTAGCGATTAAGGGACCTTAAGGCTAAGAGATAAACCATATCTCTTGTCCCGAATTCGACTGTATGAATCCCCCTTTCACGTTTATACGATTCAAGCTGGTGGCCGCGAGATGCGATCTGGTCCCTGATTTCCTTGACAATCTTTACGAGAGGACCTGAACCGGAAATGGCAAGTGAGGGAGGAACAAACTCTTCGGAAAGCGTTATCTCTTCGCCTGATCTTTTCAGTTGAGCAAGAGGAACAAGTATATAGTCTCCGATTTGATCCTTTTCCGTTTCCCAAAATATTTTCAGGACATAGTAAAGCCTCTTAATCTGAGCCGGCGGCCCGCTTTGATGTAAGTCGGAAACCTCTTCAGGGTCGGTCGTTGTCACAAATCTGGTGGTCACTTCTGAAAGGTTTTCTAATTTAGAAAGTACGGTAACATTTTCTCCGGCATCATTCCATTTTTTCAGGCCGATAAAAACGGTAAAAGGTTTGTCCCCATCCACCCAGGCTTCATCAAAAGAACGGGCCTCGATAAGAGAATTGCCCGGGAAAATTAGATAGGTCATATCCGGAAACAAAAATTCACCTTTCAGGAGATTAAAAGAAAAATTTCCCAGAGCGGTTTTCTGGATCTCTAAATTCCCGACGCCCCATAGGTGGGGCTGAAGAAATTTATGAAAAGGTGTCAACAGAGACTGAAAATGAAGATCTTCCAGTTGAAAATGTTGTGGTTGTAAAAAGAGGCCTTGATGCCAAAAAAGAGGTCTTTCCATATTCTTTATCTTTTTTTTATAATGTTAGAGATGGTTTGGTAAAAAAAAGGACTTTTAAACAGGCTCTTATCAGTGCTCTGTCATTTAAACTGATAACTTCCTGAATTTACAAAAATTGCTTACTTATTCAATTTTCAATAAATTCGAAGCACGAAGCTCGAAATCCGAAACAAATACGAATAACCAAAATTCAAAATTTCAAACATGGTGGAGCGCCATAGATATTGCATAAGTGCCTGACATATTTTGGTCATTTGATATTCGAAATTAGATATTGTTTCGACCATTTTTATAAGATCGGGCGATATTCGTATTTCGGATTTTGAGGTCCCCACAAACTCTAAATATTAGCACTTTAGTTCTATATTTAAGGGGCCTGGTTTTAAAATTTTAGTCCGCTTAATCCACCCTTTTTTTTCTATAATCACCGGAATATCAAACAACCGTATAATTCTCTCTTTGTAAAGCGAATAGTAACCTGCCACAATGGCTATATATCTTGCGCCCTCGGCTCGGTTCAACCGAAAAGTCAAATCTTGCCCGGGATGAATAATTAATCTTTCTGAGCCGGCTACACTGCTGTCAAAAAGGCCGCATTCCAAAAGTTTGTAAAGCCCGTTATTATCGCCGGCAAGCTGATTGAAAGTATTCGGATTTCTGAGTTGATAAACACATATAAGGAGAGTGTGAGGCGTTCCCTCGTGGAGGTTTAATTGAAAATCGGCTTTTAAGTGAAGCTGAATAGTCTCTTTTTCGTATCTCCACTCCGGAGGAGCAAGAGGCAGGGATGCACATGAACAGACTCCGAAAGCAAGCAAACACAGGAACAGTATTTTAATATATTTTTTCACTTTGTTACCTCCTTATACCTAAAATGAGCGATTAGCCATTAGCTTTTAGCTATTAGTCAAACTATATCAAGATATTATTAAATAATAACATTTCACCCAATGGGTGATTAATAAATAATTATACGAATGCATATTTCATAAGAGCTAACGGCTAATTGCTAACAGATAATCGCTTAACGTAGGTTATGGTACGAACGATTTTTGAGCATTCTTTTCAAATTCTCTTAAGAATTTCTCCATGAATCGTCCTGAGTCAAACCATTTTTTGCATTTATAAAACTTTTTTTCATATATTTCAAAAAATTCTGCTTTTTGGAACGGTCCGAACTTAAAACCTCCGCTACCGTCGGCTTTGATCTGATCAGGGTCCAATTCGTGTAGAATTTCGCCTATCTCGGTGTAGGCAGCCTCTTTAAATGCTTGATGTGCAATCAGAAAGGCTTTTTCGATCTGCCCAAGATAGCTCTCAAGGGATCGGGCATGGCTTTCTCCACCTTCCAGATGAAAACCTATAACCTGCCTGATCGTTTCATCCCCGGTGCTTTCGCCAAGAAAGGTTGTATTAATCACACCCACCACTTGATTGAGGGCATCAAAGATAGTATTCAAGGATTCAGCCAATTTTTGTAAAAGTTCTGTGGAAGATAGATCGGCCTGAGAAATCCTTCTTCCTAATAACAACGAAAAAAGCCTCGGAAGAACCTCTTCATCTATGTTTAAACCGCTGTATCTGCTTGAGATTGCTATATTAAATTCAGCCGTCAGTTTCTCAAGCAACGTTAATTTTTCGCTATCTGAAAATTCTTTTAGTCTTTCTTCAAGATATGTTTCGATTAAAGTTTCAGCCTGCAAGCGATCTGACTTATAAATTTGTCTAATTTCATTTGTTATTTGTTCTGTCGATATTTGGTCGTTCATTCCCCTATCTCTTATTACCACCATTATCCGGATAAAGAATAACCGTCTCGGATATAAAATCGTTTTCCTCGGGTTCGTCTGCTCCCTTTGTTGCCGGAATATCGTCCTCATCTGCCTGAACAGACGGTGATTTTTCTTTTCTAAAATCATCAGGTGAAAGAATGACCGTCTCTTCTAACCCATACTCATCTTCTGAGACAACATTGGTATTGTCAAATCGCTCCCTGCCTGCTGTTGATATAGCAACCGTTTTTTCTAATTCACCCTTCTGTGCTTCCAGGCCAATACTCCATTTTTCCATGATCTTAGCGAGGATGTCAGAAATAGCCTTATTTTCCGGTGCAGGCTCTGCTTGTACAAAATTGAGCTCATGAGAAAACAATTTGTCTTTGACCTCTTTTCTGAGGTTTTCCAATTCTTGCTGGAATTTGTCCTTCGACCATTTAGAATTTTCCATCAAGCCGGTTCTCAACCCAATTTTCAATAAAGACCAGCCCAAACCGATAGATTTTTCCCAAAGGCTCACCCAGTCCTGACTAACACTTTTTCCATCAGGAATCCAGAAAATATTTTCAGGAGAAAAGGCGCTATCGGCTCCGTTCTTTAGAAAGTTTTCCAGGCTATCATCATCATTTGAGACTATTTTCTCAATTTTTTTTTCAAGAGTCACATATACTTCTGAAACATCTTGTTTTTTGTTGACCAGAAGCGTGTAAAACCAGATAATTCCCAGAAAATGGGGGCTGGAATATGGGAATAATTTCGGGAGAAACGGTGGCTTGACGGCATTTCCTCCTATGTCTATAAAGTTTAGTTTAAAGTTCCAGAAAAACGGCAACAGGCCACTCTGGTCTGCAAGGTTAATCCAGATTCTATCGATAGATAAATCAAGCCCTGGATCATCTATCCTGGAAAAGATAGTCTGAACAAGCTCGCCCAAAAAAGAAAGCTTTAAATACAGGACTTCCAGAAAATATTTTTTGTTTTTTTTAAAGAAAAAAGGGGTTGTTGCCAGACTATTTCGTTTTAAAGCCTTCAGACAGTTTATTCTGCCTGATTCTTGTTTTTCGCTAAGCCTGCTTTCCAGATCGTCAAATGAGGCACCTGAAATTAGAGACAAAAAATCATAGACATTAACAGATCCGGCTTCAAAAATTAACATGTAAAAAGGATAAAAAGAAATTGGAACAATTCTTGAGACGGCTAAACAGTCTGATCCATAGCACTCCTGCCGGCTGGAGCAATTGATACAAGGAAACCGATTCAAGCGGTTTCTCACTTCTGTGAGGCGACCGAAGTCTTTGATCAAATCCCACCTGTCTTTAAGTGCGGAATGGTCGGAACTCTCCAATGAAAAAACGTAAAAATCAGACTTGCCTGTTGAACCAAAACATGACGGACAAAACAAATAGCGTTTAAGTGAGGCAGAATAACGCTGAAACCCCAAGCTGGTCAAGATGTCGTCATCATAGCATTGTTGAAGAGGCAGCCCACACACCGGACACGGAGGGTGAAAAAAGATCCGTTTTGATTTGCAAAAAAATAAAGACTGTAAAGATATCAACCCACCATCTTCTCCGATTTGATCAGCCAGGATGATGGCGGAACCATCCTGATTTTTTCTCGAATAAAACAAAAATGCCTTCTGCCAGCATTGATCAATATCCTGGTTGTTGAAAGGCCGTAACTCATCCCGTGTTAGATGATATTCATCTTTTTGCAACAAAAGGAATACTCGTTTAATTTCACTTCCGGCATCGGTAACAAACCGAGCTTCAATGAGCCTGGCAAAAGGGTCTGACTCACTGATAATTAGAAATGGAAAAGGAGATTTTTCCAGAATGGAACCATCTTGAGAGATCAAAGAAAAATTCAATCGGAACTTCGTATCGGCAAGCTCAAGATAAGGTAGCAAAGATGGCATTTTGATATTATTCACTCTAAATTTCTCCATGAAT
>JAFDFV010000274.1 GCA_019309665.1 Deltaproteobacteria bacterium
ACAAGGCCGGCAAGAGTGATATGATAACATATATATCAACGGGCGGAGGTGCTTTTCTAACGCTGCTCGAAGGCAAGTCATTACCCGCCGTAGTTGCTCTCAATAATGCTGAAGGTGAATAGGCTGAAGGCTGAGTAGTTACAAATAATATATAAAATTTATGCCACTTAAACCTTCTACAAGCAAATATATAATTCTATTTCTTGCTGCCGTATGTGTCTTTGCTTTGGCCGGATACATATACAGCGAACCTTTATCCAAATATATTACCAAATATTACCATCTTGTTACCGATAAGGAAAAAATCGAAAACTTTATAAACTCCTATGCAAATGGAATAGGAGCGCCTGCGATTTTCATTATAGTTCAGGTCTTACAAGTTCTGTTTGCGCCCGTTCCCGGTGAAGCAAGCGGCTTTATTGGAGGATATCTTTTCGGAATAACCAGGGGATTTATATATTCAAGCATCGGCCTTACTATAGGATCATGGATAAATTTTTTAATCGGACGATTTTTAGGAGAACATTTTGTCAGAAAACTTATTCCAGCCAGGCAGCTAAACAGGTTCGATAGCATTATAAAACATCAGGGAGTCATAGCTGTTTTTATTTTATTTATTTTCCCCGGCTTTCCCAAAGACTCTCTCTGCTTTTTCCTTGGATTCAGCGCTATTCCGATCAAACTCTTCATGATACTATCTTCTATTGGACGTATGCCGGGAACATTGATGCTAAGTCTTCAAGGCTCACTGCTTATTGAACATAGCTATAAAATGTTTGCGCTTATTCTTGTCATATGTATTATATTAATATTTATAACTTTTCGTTATAAAGAAAATCTATATAAATGGATAGAAAAAATTAATGGTAAAAAACTGTAGTTGTTGACGATTATTTAAAACAATGATAATAAGACCTTGCTTGTTAGGAATCAAGGAAGGAGAAAATTTGGCATTCTGGACTGTAAGAGAAGCGCTCAGTCAGGCAAATAGATTAAGACGTTCGTATTACGAACTATTGAGAGACGAGCTTGACCAATTTATGGTCAGTTATGCCCTTATAGATTCCTATAAAAACTTTCTAAACAAAAGCATCCCTTACCCTTTTGTTGAAAAGCGTGAGCTTAAACCCCGTGCCCGCATTCCTGACGTGGAATATGAACATCAAAATGCTTTTATAGTAATTTTTCTTGAAGATACAATTCCCGCTGTTCACAAGAAGTATATAAGGTTCTTCGATGTAAACAAGACCAGCAAAACAAATCTTCTCCATTCCAAAACGCTTCGACTTTCAGACGACTTTGACAGAAATCAGAAATACCTCGACTCAGTACATTTTTATAATTTTATTAAAATTCTTCTTCCAGTCGATTACGCCCTTCTTATTCAAAGAACTACGGGTATTAAGAAAAGAGACCGCTACAGTCTTTCTCATTTTCATGTAAAAATTGACTGGCCTATTGCAGATGCGGCAGAAGCCCTGGCCCAAAGCCTTCGCTATATATCAAAAGATTTGTATGAAAAGGGAGATAACTACGCCGAGGATATACAAAAAAAATTTTTCGAGTACTACGGCCTTCATGTCACTGCCGGCGGCAGAAGGACTGCCGCTATTGTAGCAGCCCAGTATCTGAAAAAAATTCCATGTATTAGTACCGTGTATGTAGGAAGCAGCGAATCAAGGGCATTGATGCGGATTTCTGAAAGAGGAGTATCAAGGTCAATTCTTATGAAGTTTACAGACGAAGAATTACACCGCATTGCAGAAACAAACAGCCTTACGCCAAGCACTTTCAAGAAAAACTATGTGGTTGCATGTAAAGGGAAGGAAAGTATTTGCATATTTCAGGCAACCTATTTCTATACAAACCCTTCAAGACCGCCTGATGATGGCAAACTTCATGAACTTAATCCCGATCTATACTGGCTGACAGTCAGCGCTCAACATATAATTCCAAAACCGGGTATCTGGAAATATCCTCCTCTTCCGATCAACGCAATCTACACGTAGCCATAGTCTATAGATTTTCAGATAACTAATTTCACAAGGATAGAAGGAAAGATCCAGGTAAGTTGTACTAAGTTATACGTCGTCGAGGATTTTGACTGATAACGCAGTGAAATTATTTATCTGGAAATCTATAATTCTTTCATCATTGCTATCTCATCGCAGTCGGGGAACTTAACACAAAGTAAACAATCTCCCCATATCTTGAGAGGAAGGTCTGATCTGGGTATTTTTACAAAACCGTATTTCTCAAAAAATTCCGGTCGGTAGGTAAGTGTAAATAATTTTTTTATATTAAAAGATTTTGCCTCGGCAAGAGCCGCCTCAGCCAGTTTTGAACCAATTTTCTTCCTCAGATACTCAGGATGTACCGCAAGAGATCGTATTTCTGCAAGATCCTCCCAGCAGAACTGCAAGGCACAGCAGCCCAATACCCTTTCTTCACCTTCATTATTATCCACATATACAGAGAAATCCCTTAAATGATCATAAAGTTCACTCAGGGGGCGGGGAAGAAGTTCGCCTTTTTTGCCATAGTCCTGAAGAAGACCATGAATCGCTTTTATATCCTTTATATTTGCTTTCCTGATCAAATTATTCTCCTTATTCACAACAACAGAAATTGGCTACCAACTTAAGCCGGGACAGCCTGTAAATTCAAACTGTTAGCAACTCCTTAAATTTTGCTTGATTGTGGAATTGCCTTAGAGCCAAAATGGCGAAAAGTGTCCCGCTTTAAGTTGGTAGCCCTAACAGCTAAACGCTAATGGCTAACCGCACAGGTTGAAATATTGTAGCCGGAACTGAATAATAATCAAGAATTTTTTATTGTTTTTGTTTCCAGGTGCTTCAAAGTATTTTCCACCGCTTTTTCAGACAATAAAAATATTGCCTTATATACAGTTATTTGTTATTTTTTAAAAATTTGTATAATTAATCTTCTATTTGGAGAGACGAAATGACTCAATGTGTTTTGCTAAATGCAGATTATACATTCCTAAACATGGTCGACTGGAAAAGAGCCATGTGTCTAATGGTCAAGGGCAAGGTTAAGGTATTAAAACATTCAGAAAAAATAATCAGAAAAGCTGAAGGAGCTGTAATCAAAATTCCTGCGGTAATGAGATTGATCAAGCTTATAAGAACATTATACAGAACCAGGGTGCCTTTTAGCAAAAAAAATATCTTTGTAAGAGATGGATTCAAATGCACTTATTGTGGTACAAAGAATGTAAGATTAACTATTGATCATATTCTCCCAAAATCACGAGGCGGCAAAACCGATTTTGAAAATTGCGTTTCCTCCTGCATGCCATGCAATAATAATAAAGGCGACAAAACTCCAAGAGAAGCCGGCATGTTCCTTAAACTAAAACCTTATCAACCGACAATTTCAGAATTCTTAAGATTGAAAGTCAAAAACCTCGGCATTAACGACATGTTAAAAGATTTTGGTATTCTCTAACCACACAATTTGAGACCTTTGCAAAACGCCCACTTTTGTCCAA
>JAFDFV010000275.1 GCA_019309665.1 Deltaproteobacteria bacterium
AATTCATGCCTGCCCCATATTTTCATAGCGCGATATCTGATCCTCTGAGACTTCGCGCATGTTTTTGTTTTGTGAATAACTTTGGTACCATTCCACAATCCATTCCAATGCCGTCATTAAATTCAATTTCGGTAAGCACCCAAGCAGCCTTTTTGTTTTGCAACAGTCGAGTTTTAAATACTTAGCCTCATGCGGGTTCTTTTCGGAGTCTAACTCCCAGCGAACGTCGCCATCCCAAAGGCGGTTCAGATTCGTAACGATCCACGAAACCGGTTTGCAATCATCATCGTTAGGCCCGAAATTCCAACCCTCAGCAAATTCCGTCCCATGCTTCCATAAATATTCTATGAGACACAAATATCCATTCAGTGGCTCCAGCACATGCTGCCATGGTCGTACAGCGTTTGGATTTCGGATCACTACTGGCCGACGTTCCATAATCGCTCGCATAATGTCAGGAAGAAGGCGATCCTCACCCCAATCACCGCCGCCGATCACGTTGCCGGCTCTGGCGCTTGCCACAGCCACGCCATGACTTGGATAATCCGTGTTTGAAAAATAGGAACTACGATATGCCGATGTAACCAGTTCAGCACAACCCTTGCTGCTTGAGTAAGGGTCATGCCCACCCATAGGATCGTTTTCTCGGTATCCCCAGAGCCATTCTTTGTTTTCATAGCACTTATCACTGGTAATAATAAGTGCAACCCTTGCGCTATCCGTTTGTCTGACAGCTTCCAAAATATTTACCGTACCCATAACATTAGTGCTGTATGTCTTTACAGGATTATTGTAGGAATAACGTACTAAGGATTGAGCAGCCATATGAATTACAATTTCAGGCTGATATTTAGTAAAGACAGTTTTAAGATGTGTTAAATCACGAACATCTCCTGTGACGGATAGTATCCCCTCGGATATATTAGCTATCTCAAACAAACTCGGGTTCGTGGGTGGAAGCAAGGAGTATCCTGTAATATGAGACCCTTTGCTTTGCAGCCAGAGAGAAAGCCAGCTTCCCTTGAATCCGGTATCCCCGGTAATTAGAACCCTCTTATCTTTCCAAAAAGTTGCGTTCATCACCAGATCTTCCATGGAGCTTTTCCTGAATTCCACATTTCTTCCAGGCGTCTCTTATCACGAAGTGTATCCATTGGGTGCCAAAAACCTCTATGCTGGAAAGCAGAGCATTGGCCTTCTCTAACAAGTTGTTTCATAGGGGCATGCTCCCACATTATTTCGTCCCCATCAATATAATCAATAACTTTGGGAGAAAGCACAAAAAAACCACCGTTGATCCACCCCCCATTTCCCTCAGGTTTCTCTTCAAACGTACTGACGACGCTCTCTTTAAAAACCAAAACACCATATTTTGACGGAGGAAGTACAGCGGTTACCGTGGCAAGAGTTTTTCTTGCCTTGTGAAAGGATATCAAGTCCGAAATATTGATATTGCCAACACCATCGCCATAAGTGAAACAAAAATCTTCTTCTTCAAGAAAGGAACGAATTCGCCTTAGTCGTCCCCCTGTTGCGGTCTTATGTCCGGTATCAACCAGCGTTACACGCCACGGGTCAGAATTGTTCTGATGCATCTCCATTTTATTGTTTGCCATATCAAAAGTAATGTCAGATGAATGAAGACAATAATTAGCAAAATATTCTTTAATGACGTAGCCCTTGTAACCCAGGCAAATAATAAAATCATTAATACCATAGGCGGAATAGATCTTCATAATATGCCACAAAATAGGCATATCACCGATTTCTACCATGGGTTTCGGCTTTATACCGGTTTCTTCTGAGAGACGTGTGCCAAAACCACCGGCAAGGATAACTGCTTTCATGATACACCTCCACCTGCCTTAATGATGTTACGCTGCTTTATTAAATAGACCACGCTTTCTGCGGCTGCTTTCACGTCTTGTTTATGAGAGAGTATTACTAAGTCAGGATGTTCAGATGGTTCGTATGGCGCCGAAACCCCGGTAAATTCCTTGATGACTCCGGCCTTGGCTTTAGCATAAATGCCTTTTTGGTCGCGACTGAAACAAATTTTCAGTGGGCAGTCAACATAAATCTCCAGAAACTGACCATTGTGAAAGAGAGATCGAAGTTGTTGGCGATCCTTCCGATAAGGAGAAATAAATGCCGAAAAAACTATGATGCCGGCGTCCACGAAGAGCTTTACCATTTCACCAATACGGCGGATGTTCTCTGCTCTGTCTTCAGGCCTGAAGGCCAGGTCGGAACATAGCCCGTGACGGACGTTGTCTCCGTCGAGAGCATAAGTAGAACAGCCTTGCTGATGTAATTCCTTTTCTACAAGGTGTGCAATGGTTGATTTGCCGGAGGCCGAAAGGCCTGTAAACCAAATAACTGCTCCCTTGTGACCATGGAGGGTTTCCCGATCCTCGCGGCTGACATAACCATTAAACCATGTCACATTGTTCTTCTTAATGATAGCTTCCATCATCATTAGTCCTTTTTTTGCATCCTCCCGATATCATCTCCACACCATGCGCAAACATAGCTCCGCCCCTTGACTTACATGAAAAAATTATCAATAGCTTGTTGTTATTATTAAATAAAAGGTGCAAACAAACACGCTCTCAGCGTTGTGAGCATAAAGCTATAAACAAAACCAGTTATAAGAGTCAAGAACAAAAGGGACAATAACAGCAATTCTAATTAATGCCTGAACGAAAACTCATGTTCAGACTAAATCCGATTTTGTATTTTAATACAAAGCAAAAGTTGTGCCATGGAGAAAATTCAGTGATTTAAAAAAATGGTTGCTTGTTGCTGTATGCAAGTTTATTGGGTTAACAGACCTAAGTACTGAACGTGAAAAAATTTTTCATGAACTTGAACTGCAAAAGGCTGTTTCACGTTTGGAATTCAAAATGGGAAATTTGTTACACACATAAAAACGAAAAGTTTACACATTATATGTAAAACGTTTCATATAAAATGTCTGTATTATTTTCTTGCTCAAATATTTATATGAGTATCGAGAAGTTATATGGAAAAGGGAAAAGGCTGAAAATAAATTCGGAGGGGGTATGTAACAATTATATAAATTCCTACACCCATTTTTTTCAGTCGCCAGGAAAATAGCTTCTGTTTCACCTGCGCTCAGGTTCATTGATACAGTGTGGACAATGGCTACCAACTTAAGCCGGGACACTTTGTAAATTCAACAGGTTATTTAAGACCGTGAACCGATAACCGTAAACCGTGAACTGTTACCATATTTTGTAGGGTTAAAAACTTTGCAGGAACTACCTAAATCTTCAAATCTATGCCGACCGGGCAGTGATCAGATCCATATACATGGTTATCAATAAATGCTTCCCTGAGCCACCCTTTATCAATAATATTCTGCGTTACAAAGAAGTAATCAACACGCCAGCCTGCATTATTAGCCCTGGCATTGAACCTGTATGTCCACCATGAATATTTTACTCTATCCGGATATAAATATCTGAACGTATCAACATAGCCGTTT
>JAFDFV010000276.1 GCA_019309665.1 Deltaproteobacteria bacterium
TAATAACCACTTAAATTTCCCAATGGTCTTGCAAATGTAAATTTAGCGGGCTTTGCCATCATTTCCGAGAATGCCTCTTTAACATTTCCGCCCGAGGCTGAAAAGGGAAGTGAGGCAATGAACATGACGGTACCCACGGCTGTTACAACAATACCAAGGGGTCTTAAAAATAAAAAGTCAACAAACATTTGCTCGGCACTGTTTTCTTCAAAACTCTGATCCTGCGCAAGGGCCGATGAACTAAAAGGGATAAGCATCAGACCTGAAATTAAAAAAATGATCACGGGTATTTTTAACATTTTATACATCTGATTATACACCTTATTATACATCTGGGCCTCCTTTTAAAAAATTATTCGATCCCTGTCGTATTAACTTAGTGGCTTGACGAAAACTCAAAACACCTGAAATTATAGTCAGTTGGATGCTATTCTCAAATCGAAGATTTTTAGCAGTTAGCTTAAAAAATCAAACAGATAACACATTCAGCTAACAGCTAAGAGCTAACAGCTAACAGCTTTTTCACAAATCTTCACATCGGCAAATAAGCTGAAACTATTGCCAGCTCGGACAGGCACTAACTTATGCACCAAACCAGTAGTTTTGAATTAATTAAATTTTAACAGGTATTTTACATATTGCAACTTGTTTTTGCCTTGTAACTTCTCAAAAAGTTCGGATAAAAATAAAAAAGACGAGTCCGCTGGTGATGAAATGTAAAATAGCTGACTGTTTGAGTATCTTAGTGGGCGAGTCTTGTATCATGTAATTTGCCCTGATTTATTGAGAAGTTACTTTGCTTTGTAATAACTTATTGATAATTAATGACAACTTATTCAAAATATATAGATATAGCCATAGCTCTTCCAGTATATAATACCTTTACCTATCTGGTTCCGGAAAATTTTTTCAACTTTATATCCGTAGGTAAAAGAGCCCTTGTTCCTTTCGGTAGGCGCAAGGTGACAGGATATATACTGGGCTCATGTAAAAAAACAACTCGGAGCGAGATTGAAATAAAGTCAATTCTGGATATTCTTGATGAAAAGCCTCTTTTTCCTTCATCAATAGTACCATTTTTCAGGTGGATCTCAGAATACTATATATATCCAATCGGAGAAGTTATAAAAAGCGCTCTCCCGAGCGGATTAAATCTTTATGAATATGCCGTAATATCAATTACAGAAGATGGTAAAAATCTTCTTAAAGATAATTCTGTTCCGCCCATACAAAGGGAAATCCTAAGTTCTCTTGAATCTGAATCCTGCCGACAAAAAAATCTTTGTAAAATTATAAACAAAAACATTCCAAACTCCTTAATTCAAACCATGGAAAACCTGGGATTGATTATCAGCAAGCGTGAGCTAAAAGGAGGAAGAACAAGACCGAAGTTGGAACGTTATGTATTGTTAACCAGCTCGGAAATCGCAATTAAGGAGCTTTCAGCTCCAAAAAAGAAAATAATAGATGCATTAAAACAAGAGGGTGAACTTTCTGTAAAAAAATTAAAAGAGCTAGTACCATCCGCTCCCGGATTAATTAAATCTTTGGAAAACAAAGGTTATATTTCTATCATTAAAAAAAGAGTTTATCGTGATCCATTCGGCGAATCTATTGAGACTGATAGCACCCATATACTAACAAAAGAACAGGAACAAGTCATTTCAAAAGTTGTAAACTCCCTTAATAAAGGATTTTCAACCTTTCTTTTGGCAGGAGTTACTGGAAGCGGAAAAACAGAAGTCTATATGCAAATTGCAGCAGAAGCTATAAAGAAAAAATGCAAAGTTCTGGTGCTTGTTCCTGAAATTGCCCTTATATCACAGATGGAAAGGCGGTTCAGGGCCCGCTTCGGAGAGAGCGTTGCCGTGCTTCATAGCGGGCTTTCAGCAGGTGAACGTTATGACCAGTGGATGCGCATAGTATCAGGAGAAGCAACTATAGCTATAGGTGCAAGGTCGGCTATTTTTGCACCTTTCGATAATGTTGGAGTCATTATCGTAGATGAGGAACACGATACTTCTTACAAGCAGGAAGGGGGCCTTTATTATAATGCAAGGGATCTCGCTGTTGTCAGGGCAAAGCTAAACAATGGTGTTGCATTGCTGGGATCTGCCACACCTTCGATTCAGTCATACTATAATGTTACGATAAATAAATTTACTGAACTGACTCTGAAAAAACGCATTGAAAAAAGACCTCTCCCCGAGGTCACCATAATCGATCTGCGCAAGATTAGAGATTATAGAGGAGTTAAAAAGTTTATTTCATCCGAGCTTCACGAGGCCATGAAAGAAACCCTGGAACGTGGAGAACAGTTTTTGCTATTCCTGAACAGGCGGGGCTTTGCAAGTTTTCCTGTTTGTGCATCATGCGGCAAGGCTATCAGGTGCAAGAATTGCGATATATCTCTTACTTTTCACAAGGGTGCTAATGCATACAAGTGCCATTACTGTGGTTTTACATTAGCAGCCACTTCAAATTGTCCAACCTGCGGATCCGCCGGTATAAAGCTGTTAGGACTTGGTACGGAAAAAATTGAAGCCGCAGTCAAGTCGCTTTTTCCTGATGCAAAAACAGCTAGGATGGATCGTGATACCACCACACGCAAGGGTTCTATTTTAAAACTGCTTAAAGGCCTGAAGAATAATACAATAGATATACTTGTCGGAACCCAGATGATAGCAAAGGGCCATGACTTTCCGAATATTACCCTGGTCGGCATAATTTGTGCCGATCTTTCTTTAAGCCTGCCTGACTTTCGTGCAGGAGAACGAACGTTTCAGCTTCTCGCTCAGGTGTCTGGAAGAGCCGGCAGGGGGAATGTATCCGGCAGGGTGATATTGCAAACTTTCAATCCCGAACATTTCAGCATACTATCTGCAAAAACCCAGGACTTTAAAGCTTTTTACAATAAAGAAATACACTTTAGAAAGAGCCTGAGATATCCACCGTTCTCAAGGATGGTGCAGATCAAAATTTCAGGAAATGACAAGAAAAAAACAAGGCAGCATGCTCTTGCAGTGGGAAATCTCTGCAATAGCTTGAAAAGAAATAATAAATCTTTTATAAAAACAATAGAAGTATTAGGACCCATTGAAGCGCCTCTACCCAGAATAGCAAAACAGTATAGATGGCAAATTCTTTTAAAAAGTCTGAGTGTAAAAGAACTTCACAGCTTAATTCATCTAATGATGTTCAGGAACTCATCAAAATTTTACAGGCAAAAAGTTAAAGTTGTTGTTGATATGGATCCATTCTTTATGATGTAATCCCTTATAAAAAAGGAGCTTTAAAAATGAAGATTAAAAACCTGTTTTTCTTTTCTCTCTTATTTTTTCTTTTTTTAAATTTTCATGCATCTATAATGGCCGAAGATAATGTTAATACATATCCTTCTGCCTATTTGCCTGTAGATAATTATGAGTTTGACACGGTTGTTGAAGGTAATGAAATAGACCATCAATTTATTATTCAAAACAAAGGAACCGCTCCTCTAAATAT
>JAFDFV010000032.1 GCA_019309665.1 Deltaproteobacteria bacterium
AAATTGAATCTGTTTATCAGCATTGATTGTAATAACCGGTTCAGCAAAAGATGAAACAGGGTAAAAAAAGCTATAAGAAATGATTATCAATAACATATAGATTACAATGCGCATTGGTAGTGGTTTGTAATTTTTTTTAATCATTTCATCCTTATTGTGTAAAGATAGAAAACTATTTTTCCTCATACCACCAAAAGTCATTATTTTCCACCGGGTCATAAAATCTGAAGCGGTTGTTAATCAAAATCATTGGGGTCTGTTTCATCTCATCGGCTTCATGAAAGAGACGGTCACAGGTCATTAGCCAGCCTGTGATAAGACCATGTTTTTCAAAACATTCAATACTATATTGCGAGCAGGAGGGATACATTGGACACTGCTTACCATCGATAGGTGAAATATAATTTTTGTAAAACCTGACAAGGTACTTTTGTGCTTTTTTTCCACGGGCCTTTAAACGGGTCATCGTTAGAAATAGAGTTCCCCACGAATCTGGGGAAAAGAGAAAATATGATTATAATTAAGAAAATTTTTATTATTTTCATGTTATGATTTTGGTAATAACTCAGCTACTAAGACACCAACCTGCCCGCCGGACGGCTTTAAAATTCATCTCTCTTCTTTGTGTCTTTGAGCCTTAGTGGCTAAACTGTTATTATTTTATTGCTGAGAATTTTTATTCAGGAAATAGTTCTTCCTTTTGTTTACATATTCCGGATCAATTTTTAATGCAATTTTGTACCATCTCTTTGCCTCCGGATAGTTGTTCATCTTAAAATAAGTAGCGCCTAAATTACATACTGCTTTTATATAGACAGGGTCAAGTGCAATAGCTTTGCGAAAACATTCTTCTGCTTGTTCATATTTTTCTGTTTGCAAGTAAATAACGCCGAGGTTGTTGTAGCTTAAAGGATAATCCGGCGTGAGTTCAATTGCTTCCTTATAGTATTTGATGGCCTCCGGATAATTCTTCATTTTATAATAACAAAAGCCTATGGCATTAGAAATTTTTCCATTATGCGGATCACTGTGCAACTGATTAAGAAGATGAAGTATTTTTGTCTGGTAACGCGTTGAAAAGGGATGGGCGAAGTAAGTTATTGATAGATTTAAGATGGTCAAAATAGAGAAAATAAATAAGAATCGATATAAAAATGAGCGGAGTTTGTTCATAATTGAACTGGTAAGAATAAAAATATGTTTCTTAGTCTGTTGTTTCTATTCCCCCATATATATGCACTTCCTTGTATTTAAATATTCCAAGGATACTGAAGATCTCAAGATCGGCAAAATAGACCTTTTTCAGTCCGTGCTTCTTTGCAATATCTCCAATAGCATTGGAGTTAAATTCAGCATAAAAACCATAGCCGGAAAAAGGTTCCTCTATTTTGATAATTTTGCCATTTGATTGAAAGACAGATGAGGGCGTGTTATCTAAATTTATTGTCAACGGAACCCTGACAAATTTAAAAACATACCCTTTCAGAGAATCGCTGCCCATCTTTCCAAAGGTTAAGCACCCGGCAAGAATAAAAAGGGAGAGAAGAAGGCATACAAAGACAATAAGTCTTTTACTTGACACTATTATTTCTCCTCAGCTATATCAATCGCCGTAAACTACAACTCGCCACCTGGTATACAAGCCTAACAAGATTTGCTGCATCTCCTGGTCTGCGTGTTTCAGAACCGTTATATCACCATTTTTGGCAGCAGCGGCATAACTTGCATCTCCCCAGGATACAAGCCACAAAAGGCTGTAGGCAGTAGCAAACCCTTTCTTTGAGCCCAAATCAGTTCTGTTAAGATCTGTATCAAAGGGAGTCCTAATATTGACATATGCGCAACCGCCGGCAGTAAAAATAATTGCAAGCACAATGGCTGGTAATATTTTAGACTTCAAATCAACCTTCTTGAATATAGATACATTTTTTATTTTCCCTAAACTGTCACTTGGGAGGGGGTTGTATTTCCCGCCGCTTACAGCTATAACCGGCTGGTTGCGGCAGGGTAGTTTGTTTTAACAAAAACAATAATAATTTATATCATTATCTTTTTATTGGGGCAACAGTAAGTTTGTTAATTCAGATCTGTCGATTAAATTTGCACCATTGAACGGGAAACTTCTTGACACACAATTAATTTTTTTATACATCATTGAGTAAAAAATTAATGTTATTATCAATAATATCAATCAATTCAATCAATATTAGTCTACTACTTACGGCTATTTGGCTAAAGAGTTTCGCCTGAAACCAGGTGATAAGGTGTTCCTTTAACTGAATCAAAATCGGAAGAGTGCTGACATGAATCTGAAAGTACTACTGGTAAGACCAAATGCTTTTTTGCCGACTTCGCAGTGGCTTCAGTCGATGTTGCGACTGGAGCCCTATGCCCAAGAACTCATTGCCGGAGCCGTTCACCCTCCCCATGACGTGAGGATATGTGACTTGGCGGTTGAAGATAAACCGATTGATGCATTCAAACGTGTTTTACAGGGATACCAGCCGAACCTGGTCGGTTTCGGCGGTTTTTCCAGCCAGTTCCGCACAAATCGCGAACTTGCGGCAATTACCAAGGAACTCCTGCCGAATACTATAACATGCTTTGGAGGGGTCCATGCTTCCAGCTTGCCGACCGACTGCAAGTACCCTGACATCTTCGACTTCATCGTTCGCGGCGACGGTGTGTCCGCCATGAAGGTTGTGATCGCTGCTCTCGAGAAGAATGAGTCGCTGCCGGAGTCTGATTGGATTCTGCCCACGGCGTCGCCGAATTTCGACAAACTGGCAGCGCAATCGCCGCCGGCGCTGCATTCGGATGGCATCAACACCAAACCGCGCCGAGAACTGGTTGACATGTCGAAGTACTTCTGCATCTGCTACGGCAAACCGGGAGAGAAGATAGACACCTTGTTTCCTGAGATTGCATGTGTGCGCACCAGCGTTGGGTGTCCAAACCGTTGCAGCTTCTGCGTGGTACACTTCCTGGCCAAAGGCAAGTACCTCCAGCGTAAGGTCGAGGATGTGGTCGAAGAGATTGCCTCCCTACCGCAGAAATATATATACTTTGTCGATGACGAGACTTTTATCAATACAAAGCGGATGCAGCGGATGGCTGAGATGCTGCTCGAACGTGGCATCAAGAAGAAGTACATCTGCTGGGCTCGTAGCGACACGGTGTGTAAACATCCTGAGTTGTTCGATCTGTGGAAGAAAGCCGGCTTGGAGCTTGTCTACATCGGTTTCGAATCACTGGAGGATGAGAATCTCAACGCCTACAATAAAAAGGCTACGGCGTCCCAGAACAGGGAAGCCCGTGAAATTTTGCGGAAATTGAATCTCAACATTCATGCCGCCCTGATGGTGAATCCGGATTTCGAGGAGAAAGACTTTTTGACCGTCCAACGAGCGATCAAGGAAATGGCGCCGGCTGAATTCGCGTTCACTGTTTACTCACCGCCGCCGGGCACACAGGAATTCATGGAATCCCGAGACAAATTCATCTGCGACGACCCCTGTCTTTACTACGATTGTCTGCACACGATCCTCCCAACCAAACTTCCATTGAAGAAGTTTTATCGCTACTTCTCCATCCTCTACGCATTGGGTGCAGCAAGGATTCCGGCGAAGGTCAACAAAGTGAAGCTGCCGCTGCGCGACCACATCAAGTTCGTGCTGGGCGGCATGAAATTCGGCTGGCAGATGTACCGGATGTACCGGGAATATGATCGGAAGTACTGGTGATCGGAAGTCGGATAAAGAGAGGGCTCAGGGTTACCTTGAACCTCTGATTCGTGAACTTTTTACATTATAACTTCAAATTGTTATACTTCGCTCTAATCTTTCTCAAAGCGCTACAAGATTTTATGATGTTATTTATGGGACATGTTAAAATATATTTTTATATCACCGTCTTTGGCGACAACGAATTATTATAATTCACGTTAACAATGACAAAGCTTAATCAAAAGAATATTCTTCTGCTCCATCCGCTGGGCTACCGGAAGGAAGCTGCCGGCAGGGATATCTCCAGACTGGCAAACATCGTGCCTCCTCTTGGGCTGGCAAGTATCGCTTCGTATCTGGGAAGAGAGGGCATTCATGCGGATATTATTGACTGCTATGCAAGGCCTGACTCAGACCATCTTATACGTGATTACTTGCTAACGGTAAAACCATCCTTTATAGGTCTGAGCTGTACAACTTCCAGCTTTCTTGACGGTATCCGCATTGCAGCGCTGGCCAGGAGTTTTTTGCCTGACATAAAGATTGTATTCGGCGGTCCCCATGTTTCAGCTCTTAAAAATCGAGTGCTTGAAAATTTTTCAGTAATTGATTTTGTTGTAGTTGGTGAAGGTGAGCAGACCCTTACTGAACTTATTGAGAAAGGTAATGAAGAAGCTCATTCAGTGCAGGGAATAGTATATCGTGATGCGAATGGAGAGATTTGTTTTACTGGTTACAGAACTAAGGCAATCGACCTTGATACTCTTCCATTTCCTGCTTATGAGAAGCTTGCAGGATATCCTGATGTATATAAACTGCTCATTTTTAACTATCCCAAGTCTCCAAACTCAAGTTGCATATCAAGCCGCGGTTGTCCATATTCCTGCAGTTATTGTGACAGGTCGGTGTTCCGCCGCAGTTTTCGGTATAACTCGGCAGAGTATATGTATGAGCATCTAAGATATCTTAAAAAGCGTTTCGGAATACGTCATATTATTTTTTATGACGATCAGTTTACTTTCAACCGTCAGAGAATTGAAGATTTTACTCGGATGTTACTTGATCGACCTCTGGGAATGACTTTTAACTGCGTTGTCAGGGCAGAGCATATAGATTTAGAACTTCTTCGCCGGTTGAAAGCATCTGGCTGCTGGATGATTAGTCTTGGTATCGAAACAGGCGATGAGGATCTTCTGGCACAACACCGTCGAAATGTGAATTTGAATCTTTTGGCAGAAAAGATACGTTTGATAAAAAAGGTGGGAATACGTACTAAGGGGCTTTTGATGATAGGATTACCGGGCGAGACAGATGACAGCATCAAAAAGACAATGAAGTATGTCTTTTCGCTTCCTATAGACGATATCAATCTGGCAAAGTTTACTCCTTTTCCTGGGGCGCCGGTTTACGAAAATATACATAAGCTTGGAAAATTTAATGAAGACTGGGAAAAAATGGACTGCATGCACTTCCAGTTCATTCCGAATGGGATGACCAGGGCGCAGATGGAAGAGCTCTTCCAGATGTTTTACAAAACCCATTTTTTGCGCCCCAAAGTCCTTTGGAATTATACTACAATGCTGTGGCGTTCTCCTGATAGTTGGTTACGTTTTATTCTAAACATTGCAGATTTTCTTAATTTTGCTAAAAGCAACAAACGGTTGGGATGTACCTGATTATTGTTTGTTTGACCACATGGAATGTCATTTCAGCGCTGCGATTCCGGATAAATATCATTTGCGTGAGACCTGTTTGGCTAATTTGGACATAGCTTGTCTGTCGGATCTAGAAATTTTAAAACCCTTTGATATTCCTAAATCGTCGTTCAAAGGATCAAAGAAGGCTAAGCCGGCAAAAAGATCTACTATTTCAAGGGGGTGAACCTCAAGCCTGATGCTCATAGAGGGTATCTGTGCTTGAGCACCTATGGCCCAAAAATCACGGGCCCTCTGGTACATTTTATCTGTAGGGCGTTTCAATCCTGCACTATGTTGAGATATCGCATAGACTCCGCCTGTATAGGCCCTTGTTTCCATAAATGTACGTGCCTCAAAGGGGAAAAACTCAATAAAGTCATCAACTGTAGCACGAGCCGATAAATGTCGTCTGTTAAAACCAAACATGGCCTCTCCTGCGGAAATCTGAGCACCGGCAGCGACATACTTGGTTGCATAGGCAGATGCTCCAACCCCAAAGCTTGGGCCTACTTCCAAAGTAATGAGATCAATCGTATCCAACAAACGATTTGGAATGTATAAGAGAATCTTACCAAGCCATCCGAAATCATCGTTATGTACCCTATTAGACATATTTGAACCCAATAGTTTCTTTTTCGTAAGAACTGAAAGGTTGGGTTTGGCATCCAGTGCTTTTTTTATAAAAGCCTGTGCCTCGTCATCGTCCGGTTCGGCATCCAGGAGAGCCTTAGACAAGATGATTGTCTGAGGATATTTTTCTTCATCTAAATAATTTTGAGCTTTCTTTTTTATTTCGTTAAATGACGTATCATATACTTTCTGATTAAATGTGGCACAACCTGCTATACCTATGACAATTACGAAAAGAAAACATAACCTTACTACTCTTATAATACTCATTTTTATTCCCTCCCTTTTTAATTAGTGGTTGGACGAGAACTGCTAATTTCCCCATTACTTCCACCGCTTTAGTTTGCCGCTCGCTGTTTTATCCAGATTTGATACAAAGTGAAATTCTTTTGGGACTTTGTACTGCGCTAAATGTTTGTAGCAGTATTTGCGAATTTCATTTATATCAAAATCAGTCTTAATATCATCCATAAGAACAATTTTAGCACATGGCAATTCACCATACTGAGCATGTAATGTCCCGTAAACTAAAGATTCTTTGATGTCAGGATGCTGATTGAGAACAGATTCTACTTCATAAGGGAAGATTTTCATACCCGTAAAATTTATCACGTTTTTCTTTCTTCCGGCAATATAAAGAAACTTTTCACTATCAAGCCTTCCCAGATCACCGGTTTTGAACCATCCATTGGATATTAAATCACATCTTCTAAGCCATGGCGAAAAATATGCATCAAACATTCCTTTGCCTTTTATGTAAACTCCGCCGACTCCATCTTTATCCGGATTTACTATTTTAACTTCATAATCTGGAAGAATTTTTCCAACTGAGCCTCTTTTCACAGGATCTTTGGAAGAATTAATAAATGGCAGGCCAACTTCGATAATGCCATATGCTTCTATTAGTTCTAATCCAAATTTTTCATAAAAGTCACAGGCCACATAATCAGGAAGTCGCATTGCTGTTGAAACAGCCATGCGTATATTTATCAGCAATTTTGGTTTAAAAATATCGGATTTGGTAATTATCTGGTAGTGAAATGGGGAGGCATAAATAAATGTTCCTTTTTGACTGGTAAGTCCTTCTAACAGCGATTCAGGGAACGACCCGCCGCAAAGAACTATTGTAGCTCCTCGACGGAGAAAAAGCAGAATTGTTACAACAAAATGAAAACTCATGGAAAGAATCCAAACGATAACATCATCTGAAGTAATGTTCAGTGCCTTATCGGCAGCATCAGTCCTTTCAACAATAGACTCATGGGAGAGCAAGATACCTTTGCTTGTGCCGGTAGTGCCGGATGAGAACCTTATGAAGGCGGGATTCAATTCATAATAATCTTCCGGAAGTTCTTCCTTCGCTTCTCTATGATACAAAAAAAAATCTTTTTCAAAAAAACTGTCGGTAAAAATACGGTTAGAATTGTCACGAAAATATGCTGATTTATCAAAGACTAAAAAATTTATATCTATTTTTTCAAGAACCGGTTCTAATTCATCAAGAGAAAGGGATACAGATACAGGTATAATAACAGCCTGTAAAGAAAGTATTGCCAGGCTGACAACAATGTAATCAATACTGTCACCGCACAAAAATGCTACCCGATGGGCGGGTCTGATGCCCTGATCGCTCAGCTCAGCCGCAGCGCAATCCACGGCAGCAAACAAATCACCGTATGAGAACTTCCTGTCTCCATCAATAACAGCCGCCTTTCCCAGGCAGCCACTTGTTTCATTTTTTATTGTGGTAACAATATTCATTATCAGCAGTGTGCAGCTTCATAACCAGCTCTTTCACCTAACGATATGCAGGTCCCCATAACTCTTGTAGAACCCAGTGCTTCATGGGTAACCGAGATACAGCGCCCAGCACAAAAAAGATTTTTAATATCTTTTGTTACCAGACATCTCAGAGGTATTTCATAATTTTCACCTGGCTCAAGATATTTATATGTAACCCCCTTTTGCTGGTCCCAAAGTTCGATAGGCCAGGCATTTTTAACTATTCCGTCAGGAAATTTTTTTGCGTTGATGATATCATCTGCAGTTAGAGTATATTCTCCAAAGAGAAGCGGCCCCTCTCGATCAACGACTTCAGGCGACATTTCTACTATGTATGACTTTTTGAATACAGGCAGAACCCTGGACAGGTAATTGTGTACTAATAGCGCATCCTTTTTCGCCTGTTTTTCCATTTTTGTCGTTAATGCCGGAGGTATGTTGAGTTTGCAATATCCTTCATCTTCATCATCTCCTGAGACAAATGTCGTGTATTTAAGATAAAAAGGTATTTTTTTTTGTTCTGCTGCTTTGGATAAACAATACGGCACTTTTACCGCCAGGATATCAGTAACATCTTCCAAGCCTTTTACGCGGAATGTATAACCCGAGAGCTGTTGTTTGTCAGGAGAAATCACCTTGTAACGCGCACCACTTTTTTGAATAATAACTCCATCACCACTGCAGTCAACAACAGTCCGCGGGATCATATCGAATTTATTATTAAAATTTTGAACTGTAACAGATACAATAGTATTTATTTCTTTTTTTACTGAAAATGCGCTGGTATTATAATAAATTTTTAGTTTTTCTTCCTTTTCACTCAATGACCGGAGAACCGAAACAAGATCTGCAGTTGCAAAAGGTAAAACATACACCTTGCCCATGCGCATTGGTATTTTTTTTGGCGCCAGTTTTTTCAGCATCAAACATATTTCTGAAGCAATTCCTTTATTTAGTGTATTATTGGGCATATCTGGTTTATTTGGATATAATCCACAGATAAAGCGATGTAAGCCAGTTATTGCTGCTCCTCCTGGAAAACTGTTTTTTTCTATTAAAACCGTACTCGCTCCTTCACGTGCGGCTTTTATAGATGCAGCCATTCCTGCAATGCCGCCCCCAACAACAAGTACATCACAATCTATTTTTTCATAATTCATTGAACTCCAAGCCTGGCTTTCAGTTTAGCAACTATCATGTTTACCTCTTTATCTGTCAACATTCCTTCTAAAAAGGAAATAACAGCATTTAATTTATTTTGAGACCGGTGAAAGAATACACCAAAGCCCGGTGGGACCGGAACTCTTGGCATGTGAAGAATATTTAATATTTTTTGGCCCATGAAGAAAGAAGGTTTATAAGCACTCTCTCCAACATATGAGAATGAAAAAGAAGCAATCCGGCCTTTTAAATAAAGTCGCATAATATTACTTAAAATCGGCAGAGGCAGGATGCGCATCAACAAAGTTGCTTCCTGAAAATTACCGGGCAATCCTGATTTAATTTGATCGTAAATCTGTTTTTTTATTGATTTGAGAAGAATAGGGAAATTATCAGCTTCATCAAGCAGGATTTTAATAAATAAGAAGGAAACATGGTTAAAGAATACTTCCTTGTGGACTTTATCTGAAGGTCGCATGTCAATTGAAACAGGGATTATGTAGTCACCGGACTTTATATTTTTATTTCTAAACAGCTTATTAAGAACCCATACAGTACTTGCAAGAACATATGGCATTAGCATTAAATAGCCGGCTTCATTATAAGCATTTTCTACTATTAAATCTGTCTGATATTTGTCAAAAGGAATAACTTTAAACTTAAACTCAGAATTATTAGACTTTAATGGTATAGGGAGGACGCGTGGTGGAGCATTTTCACCAAGTTTTAAAAATGTGCGGTTTACCTGTTGACCTGCAATGAATTTTCTTCGCCAATGAGAGAGATGTGCGGATTCAGCAGGAACAATAATATTTTTGTCGCAAAATGTGTTATCCTTATTTTCCCACTGATTCTGAAGCATTTCCAGAAAAGCTTCAGCACCTCGGGCATCAAACAAACGGTGGTCAAAAGTCATAGCCACATAACATTTATTCTTGGTATAGATTAAATGAAAAAAAACATGTTCCTGGTTGCTGATGAATTTTAAGTTGGCTTTTTGTTCCAAGAGTTTGAATAGGTTGGTATGATTAATATGTTCGAGGTGGTATACTTTAACCGGCAATAATCCGGACTGCCTCTTTGAAAAAATCTTCCAGTAGGGAGCAAGATTATAATCCCTTGATGTCCTGCCATACAAAACAGGGTATTTTTTTATTAAACTATCAAGGCAGTTCCTGAATTTATCTTCCTGTGGAGAGCCTTCTAATTCGAGAACTATCTGAGAAGTATTCCCTGTACCGGTTAGTTATGTAATCAAGTACATGAATAATCCAGTCTATTCCCGTTAAATAACGTTTTTTGCTGGGAAAATTAATTATACCCATTATACAGATATCGCCAAATAGTTGAGCAGGAAAATGGTTAAGTAGTGTCTGAACGAAACCCACTGGTTCCGAGCAATCCACTTATTTCCATTCGGTCATGCTTCCCTCGCAATGACAGGAAAAGTGTAATTGGGAGGGTTTTTGTTCAGATACGAATTAGCTCATCTGGCTGATAGATGATGCCAGGGAACGTACTGTCCTGAAATTTTCACTGGTTAACCCTGATTCCATTAGCTTAATGTTAAATGTTTTTTCTATAAACACCAGGAGCTCTACAAAGCTCAATGAATCAATGCCCATCTCATGAAAGGGCGTATCCAGTATGACCTTAGATGAATCGACAGATAAGATTGTCGCAATTTCTTGCGACAGAATATTTTCTATTTCTTTTAAAGTCTTTACTCCCATCTAAAAGTTCCTGCATTTGGTAAATTTATTAAAAATATTATACATCTCCGCTAACTGATTCAACTTCCTTAAATATTTTTTTATATACCTCATCTGGAACCTCTTTTTTATCATCGTATTAGTCTAATAATATCTGTTTTATCTGCGCAGTTTTTTCTAATGCAGCAGATTTGTTCGATTTTGGATGATTCTGTTTTTGTAATTACATTAAGATCATACGGATTTTCCTGAACTGGGCAAGCGTACTTAATTTGTTTTTTTATCATAAGTGCGCCTGCAGCGCAATGGAATGCGCTGATAATCTTCATACTTCCAAATATCGGCGCATATCCTCCGATAGAAACATCAACAGGAAACGCATCTTGATATGATGTTTCATCTCCTGCCATACCATCAGCTTCTATAATATATATATCAGATTTTTTTATAGTGTCGCAATTAGTCATAGAAGCAGGTATAATTTCGCAATATTTATTCTGACAATTTTCTAAGCTTGTCATCAAAAATACGCTTCCCTCTCCTGGTACAGCCGATGGCAGGGCTGAAAAGTTAAAAGGTCTAATTTTTCCGTCATTGGCAATTCGTAATTTCTGGTTACAGATATACTCCATAACATTGCCGCACACATCAACACAGCCGAGTAAAACGTATTTGCAACGCTTTTCAGTAAGCCACGCTTTAGCAAGGATAAGAGACTGATGAAACGGTGAAGCAAACTGAGTAATTGTAACAGTTGGTCCCCGGATATTTAATAAAGATGAAATATATGATGCCGCAGCATTATGAACTGAATGCGAAAAAGTTGTCGGAGAAACACTACCATCACCGTAATCTATAATATCATCAAGAAAACGGAAGGTTGTTACATGAGGCCCAAAAGCTGTTGATAGAATAATTCCAATATCTGCTTTTTTGTCATTAATTTGAATACCGCTGTCAACGACCGCATCACGTGCAGCCATCACTGCCATTTTGCTGAATCTGTCTGCCCTGCGTATTTTTTTTAATAAATTTATATCATTAATAGTTTCTTTTTCTACGCTGTAAATGGGGTAAAAAATATTTTGATCATTATCAGACTTAATTAGCTTTGGTGAAGTCCATCCTTCCCGTAATGCAATGTCGAGGCTTTCAATTCCGCGTCCTCTTGTAGAAATTATTCCTATGCCCGCAATGTTCATGTAAGATGCCCTTAAAACAATTCCGTACGAACATTGTCATTTAGGCCAAGTTCCCTCAGCGCAACCTTTGTTTCCTCAACTTGGTGGTCAGCAACACCATCTTTGGGCGTTGCTTCAATACTTACGTTCAGTTTGAGACTTCCGGTCTTTACGAATTTTGTCAGGACCTTTGTGTAAAAATTCATCCATTTCTGAGGCGTGACTTCGCCGGACCAGCTCAGCCTTTGCGGCTTTTCCGGTGCCTCTGGAGGTTCTGGGTGACGAGGCTTAGGTTCTTTGCTAATCTGGACATCCCCCGCTCCTAATCTGGACATCCCCCGCTCCTGAGATTTTACCAACTTTCGCGCTGACTATAAAATTTCCTTCGTCTTCAGCAGCTTTAAAAACACCATCATGCCCGATTTCTCCACCCGTTGCCGACCATTCAACTATTCCCGTCTCTATATCGCGGCCAAACTGGTCAAGGCCCCTGGCAATAAAGGACTGCTTTGCTCCCGGTTTCAATTGGGTTTGTGATGGTGTTAATATGATCCCGGCTAATTCAGGTGGCTTTACATGCTTTTCCGCCTCTTCGGAGGTGATGATGAACATATCCTCTGATATTTCCACATCCAGAGCATCCAACGGTTTCTTATACACAAACGGGGAATAACCGCCATCCGGTGATTTTCCGACATAGGCTAAGTGGCCTTCGCCAACACCACGGGCGATGGTGTCCTTAACGGCTTCTGCATTTATGAGGCATGGAAATTTCGGTGATGCGAAAAATGCGTCCCGCACAGCCCTGGCACTCCATTCAATGAAGGCAGGGGGCCAGTTTCTAACCAAAAAGCGAGGACTGACATCCTTTTCAACATCGTTGGTCTGCCGCAAAGTGAGCAATATGAATTTGCACATGGATTCAGCAGAACTGGATGTGGGCAGACCAAGATCGATTGTATGGATTTTGTTATCCTT
>JAFDFV010000277.1 GCA_019309665.1 Deltaproteobacteria bacterium
GTTAATTTTTCTAAACTTTTTATATCGACTAAATAAAAACCTATGATACGATTTCTTGAATTTGCAGGGAGACCGCTTGTATTTTTTGTTGAAGAATGCGGCAGAATTATGCTCCTTCTGCTGTCAACCATATCATGGATGTTCCGTCCGCCGTTTCGTTTTAGAGTTGTTTTTAGGCAGATGGAATTTGTTGGAGTAAATTCCGTTGGTGTTGTTCTGATTACAGGCGCTTTTACGGGCATGGTTCTTGCTCTTCAAACGTATCATGGTTTTAAAATGTTCGGGGGTGAAAGCCTGGTGGGCTCAACTTTGGCCCTGGCAATGACGCGCGAACTTGGGCCGGTTTTCACAGCCTTAATGGTGACGGGGCGTGTTGGTTCAGCGATGGCGGCGGAACTCGGTACCATGAAAGTCACAGAGCAGATTGATGCGTTAAATACGATGTCAGTCAATTCCATTCAATATCTGGTTATGCCTCGTATAATTGCCGCAATATTAATGCTGCCTGTTTTGACGATTATATCTGATTTTGTCGGTATTGTGGGCGGCTATTTTGTTGGAGTTAACCTTCTAAAAATCAATTCAGGAATTTTCATAGCCAAAATAATTGATATTGTTGAACTTGATGATATTTTCAATGGACTTATAAAAGCTGCATTTTTTGGATTAATTCTTTCTCTTGTAGGTTGTTACAAGGGGATATATACAGTCGGCGGCGCTGAGGGAGTTGGAAGAGCAACAACACAGTCGGTGGTCTTGTCATCAATATTGATTTTTATTAGTGATTATTTTCTTACGGCAGTTATGTTCAGATGATCAAACTAATAAAGATAACTAAATCATTTAACAGCCAAAAAGTCCTGGACGAACTTGATCTTAATATAGATTCTGAAAAGATTACCGTTATTATTGGTCAGAGCGGAGGAGGCAAAAGCGTTCTCTTAAAGCATATTATAGGTCTTATAAGGCCTGATTCAGGGCAGATTCTTCTTGACGGAATTGACATTACAAATCTAAACGACAAAAAGCTTAATGAAGTACGAAAAAAGTTTGGTATGCTTTTTCAGGATGCAGCCTTATTCGACTCGATGACAGTAGGTGAAAATGTAGCTTTTCCTCTAAACGAACACGCGCGATTATCAAGAAAAGAGGTCAATAAAATAGTTAATGAGAAGTTAAATCTTGTTGGATTGGAAAACGTGATACACAAAATGCCTTCCGAACTATCCGGTGGTATGCGCAAGCGAGTTGGACTTGCAAGGGCTATTGCACTGGATCCCAAAATTGTACTATTTGATGAGCCCACAACAGGCCTTGATCCTATAATGCGCGAAAGCATTGATGAGCTTATTGTAGCGACCCAGAAGAGGACAAAGGCGACCTTTATTGTTATTAGTCATGATATTGAGTCCACCTTTAGGATTGCACACAAGGTTGCCATGTTATATCAGGGTAAAATTGTTGCTGTTGGGACACCGGATGAAATGCGTTCATCAAACAATTCTTTTGTTAAACGGTTTATTAAGGATTTAAGAGATTGAGGGATTTTCTTTGTCAAATTTAAGCATAGAAGCAAAAGTCGGTGTTTTCGTTGTAATTGGAATGATAATTCTTGGATATATGTCCATGCGGCTGGGTAAGCTTGGTTTTAAAATGGATAAAGGATATGAAGTTCATATATATTTTGATTCAGCATCCGGCCTTGAAGAAGATGTTCCAGTTGAGATCGCAGGAGTTGAAGTGGGCAGGGTCAGCAAGATTTTACTTGAAGACGGGAAAGCGCTGGTAATCCTTCGAATAGATTCTAATGTTAAGCTTAGAAAAGATGTTAAAGCTTCAATCAGAAGCAGGGGAATACTTGGTGATAAATATATTGTGCTGGTTCAGGGCTCCCCGGCAGCTCCCCTGATTGAACCGGATGGGCGCATTGTTAGCACTGTCTCTACAACAGATTTGGATAGCCTGATGAATGTTCTCGGAGAGGTGGCGGAAAATATCAGCAAGCTGACACGTTCGTTTGCAAATGTAATGGGAGGTGAAAAGGGCGAAGCTTCACTTCGTTCAATAGTTGATTCTATGAAGTCTGTGGCTGAAACTCTGGACAGAACCGTGCAGGAAAACAATGAAGAACTTGTAAAAATAATAGCAAATCTTTCCGAGTTCTCAGCGACAATAAATGAAATTTCATCAAAGATTAATAAAGGAAAAGGAAGCATAGGGAAATTAATTAACGAGGAGGATACAGTTGAAAGATTAAACGGAACACTCGCATCGCTTAAAGAAATAACTGAAAAGATAAACAGGGGAGAAGGATCATTAGGAAAGCTGATTAATGAAGAAGAAACGGTTGAAAATATAAATTCAACTCTTACCAGCATAAATGATTATATGCAAAAACAGGAATCTTTTAGAACATATCTGGATTACAGAGGAGAATATCTTTTTGACAGCGAAGAAGTTAAATCCTATCTTACTCTTCGTATTCAACCAAGGGCGGACAAGTATTATTTGTTTCAGATTGTTGATGACCCGGGTGGAGTGGAGTCTGAAACCGATATCACAACTACTACAAACGGAGTAACCACAACAGAGCATATTGAAAAAAATGAAAAAAATGAAATTAAGTTTTCAGCCCAAATTGCCAAGCGTTACTATGACCTTGGCTTGCGCGGTGGAATTTTTGAATCTACAGGCGGTTTCGCATTTGATTACTATCTTTTCAAAGATCGCCTGACTCTTTCGGTGGAAGCCTTTGATTTTGATTCAGACAGCAATGCTCACTTGAAATTCAAAGCAGATTTTACGCCATTAAAGCATTTATATATAACCACGGGTTTTGATGATTTTATAAGCGATGAAGGGAATGAATCTTTTTTTATCGGAGCTGGAATTAACTTTTTAGATGAAGATCTCAAAACCATTCTTTCGAACCTTCCATTTTATAAATAATAATTCATAATATTTTTTCTTTTGCTATCTCTAAATAGCTGGAATCTTTATAGTCAGAAATAATTTTATTAAAAGCCTCAGCGCTTTTATCTTTGTTTCCAATTAATGCGTAAAGCCGTCCTAAATTGAACAGAGCTTCATCTTTAATTTCATCATCAGGTCCGGATATAATAATTTCAAAATATTTTGCGGCAGAATTGTAATCTTTTTTTCCTTCGCAGGAGTATGCAATACCATTCAATATAAGGCTTTTAATAAATGGGTTATTTTCAAACTCAGGAAGGGCTTTATTATATAATTCCGCAGCCTTATTAAAATCACCAGCATTGTAACAGATATTTGCATACATAACGGTTGCCAGTTTCGCGCTGTTCTTACCCCAGCTATTTTCAATAATCTGTTTAAAGTCGGCAGCCACTTCCTGACAGGCTTTTACTGGCCCGTGTTCGCTTTTAATTTTATCATACTTGGCAACGCTGTTTGAAAGCATTGCAGAGGCTTTATTCTCAGCGCTAACTGAATAATAATAGACTAAAAAGATAATTATTATTAG
>JAFDFV010000033.1 GCA_019309665.1 Deltaproteobacteria bacterium
CTTTGACTATGTCGGACTTTAACCGACAAGAAACTACCAGCTTTGCCTGGCGCACTCATGCTATTTTTCTCCATAGGAGGCGTAAGGGGCTACATAGGTTCTTCGCTGCTGCCTTTCGCAATCCAGGAGAAAGGCATTGAACATGGCGGTGCCGATCTTTTCCCGGGGCTGGTTCAGTTTGAGCAGAAAGTTTCTGTATCTTCTTTTGTTGCGATTATAGATCTCTTTGGTTGCGACAAGTGTCAATCCGTTATTTTTCTTTTCTATTAAAGAGACTCTTTCAATCACCATCCCCTGTTGTTCCAGGAATTTTGCGATGAGTTCCACCTCGTTTGACTCAATTTTGTGCTCAGGGTAAACTGGTTTTTCAAAGGGTTGCTGACAAAGGGCCTCACCAAGCAGAAGGCCGTCGTCTTTGTACTCGAAAACAAACAGTTTGTCTGCAAAACACGAGATATACACTTTCGTGCTTTTGTGTCTGCTGAAATTCTCAGCACCCGATGCCACAAAGTATTTTTTGTTACCAAATGTGATAGTTCCCGTGTTTGACACCGTGGCTTTAATTCGACGAAAGCCGTATTTGACAAACTCTTTCACATCAGATGACGAAAATACAATGGGGCTGGCTTCCGACAGATAATTTTCAAGCTTTTGTTCGGGGATCCATGTTGTTGTCAAGCCGTTGTCTGAAAAGTAGTGTTTCAAACTGTTGTGTTCCTTGCGGTAAGTTTCAAGGATGTTGTGTTTTCTCAATTCCTCAATGCCTATATCAAGAAGGGTAATCGTGATCTTTTCTCTCTTGCCGTTTTTAAAAACATACCCTGGTTCTGTTTTGACGATTCTGTTCTCAAACGCCTTGATGATTCGGATTTCAAAATTGTGTAAACTGCGATGGGACGATTCCAGATGAACTTTGTCTTTCGGGGCGCAGACTCTTGAGAAGTCAGATTCCATGTAAAATCCCCCAGGCAGTGAATGCTTCAGGTTCAAAGCGTTAATAGAGCGTTTCAGGTTCAGGAACCCTTTGGCGTTGTCCGGCCTGAGTCTGATTTTTTTCTCCGGAAAGGGCGTACTCAGTAAAAATTGGGTAAAGAGATCAACGGCATTCCGGCTGCTTTCTGAAAAATAGAAATCCAAAACAAACATGTACCGTGAACCGGTATCATAAAATTCAATAACCTGCGGCTTTTTCCATATTCTCTTTTTGTCCCTGATCTTAAAGTATCGAGAGGCACACCCGTCTACCTGAATCAGATCAAATACAGGTTCGGCGTTGAAGCAGTGTTTTACCACCTCTTTTTCGTCAAAATCGGGCTTTTCTAAGTACGGCTTCAGATTTTCCGCTTTGACACAACGCCTCAGGGCCGATAGTGAGATGTTCTTTTTGAACTCCTCCTCGAGCCACAGGTGATAGTTTTTGACGGTTCGTGCCTTGCGGGTAATAAAGATAAAGTCTGCACACTGCGGGTCAACTGACGCCTTCACCATTTCGACGAACCGCTTTCTGACTCTAATGTCAAGCGATCTCGGACGTCCGCTGCACTTCCGGCCCTCCAAGATCCCCCTGCCGGCAAGCAGGAGCGGGGCCGGTATCAAACCGGTTTTCCTGTACTGATCAGTGTAGTATTTTTTTGCCCGCCGTTTGGCTGATCCTGTCTTGTTCATGATTTTTTTATGCAATAATATCAGAAACTAATCATCTGTCGGCAAATTGGATATCTCCGGTAAAACATTACCGTGTGTCATTTTGACTCCATATTAAGCGTGTCGAACATTATTTTTTCTTTCATAACCCTGTTCCAGAACAGGCCGGCTTCCCGCGAGGTCGATTGCCATCCGTTACTTTGTGCCTGACGAATCTGTTCGAGCATTGCCATGGTTGCCTCCTTATAGGTGTTGCTTATGATCCCCGTACGATCAGCCTGTGTGCCATGATTGTCGGTTATGCAGGAAGCGATGTATTTCCTGATGTTGAGGGCAGACAACTCCATATCTGTCATCAAAAAACCGCGCCGGATTTTACGTTGAACAGCAGCAGACAGGGGTGCCAGCGAACGGACCTGGAACTCGTTTTCAGGCAGAATGTCCCCAATTGGGGATAAATTGTCAATGACGTGACATGCTTCAATGAGACGGTATGCCTGGGATTTGCCTATTTCCCATCTAACTCTGGTATATGCCTCAAAGGTCTTGAACAAAAGAAAACGATACAGACGGTCATCGCGGATTTCCTTAAGGGCTTTGCCAATTACGTAAAAACTGCGCCGGTTCTTATCAATCTCCTTTTCCAGTGTTGTCAGCCGCTCCTTTTGCATTATGACGCTCCTCCTGATACGGGCTTGCCGATACAATTGAGCATCTCTTTCAGGGCGTGCCGCTTCTCATCACAATGAGCAAGTGGGGTTGATGACAAGCGTTTCAGATAATTGACGCTTTCAACAAAACCAACCCCTTTTGCAATCATGACAAGATCTATGGGGTTGAAATTCCTTTCACAGCGAAAACACCTTGCCAGATTGGTAGACAGATTGGTTGCAGTTTGAAATTCATTGCAAACCGGACAAAGAAATCGAAAAAAGCCGTCGCTCTGTTTTACCGGAATATTCAGCACATTCTCAATCAACGCATCGACAGGAACGGTATTTCTCAGTTCAAATAACTCTCGGGCAGAAAATCGTCGTTTCATTGGGCACCTCAACAGATTATAGGTTTATAAGTGCAGCCCCTGCCAAAAAAACAGCACGGGCCAAAAAAGCAGGTTTATAGTATCCCAAACCCAAACTACTGTCGATTGCCTCTTAAAAACCCGTAGCGATTAGTCTGTCAATATCACTATTGTTTACAATATGTTATCCATACCATGCCTCTTAAAATCATATTTTGATTAGTCTGTTAATATCGTTAATATGAACAAATAGTTAGCCCATTGATGCCTCTTGAAAACCTTGAAGGGATAGTTCTGAACATTGTACCGGAAACAAACCCTTTTGGATCAGGTAACGCAGATCTTATTGTCACGCATGCGCACCAAAAGCTGCTCGGCAAAATAGTCCATAATGATTAGATTTCTTATTCCGAATTCGCTCAGGATTATGTCACGCGGAAGAATTGGCCGAATTCGGCATTCAGGTATGGGAATCTTTTGTGTGACAGGTTGCAAAGCACCTGTTTCAGGTGGAGGCTTACCGACTTTTTCCAGTTTTTTGTTCAGGTAATTGCTTTGGAAATATTCTTTGTTTTTTTTGTTCCATTTTGCACATTGTCTTCGATGGTGTTCTCTTCTACATTCAGGATTGTCACAGGTTTTTTGCCGGTTTTTTTGCCGGACATCAGGAAGGAACCACTTACGGCAAATGCAACAGGGACGTTTTCGAGAGCAAGATTTCGACATTGTATTTTCTCCGTTGTAAAGCAATGAAAATACAATTTTTCCCCAACGCATTGAAAAGTAATTTAAAAAAAACGAGGTTTTAAAGGCTGCATTTGCGGCGGGGTCTGCTGGGTATTTTTTTCAGAGGACGAAGGCGGGGTAAGGCGAGGTAAAAAACGTTACACTATTTTGTTAGTGAAATGGGTATCGGACGTTACACTATTTGAATCTTAACACCGGATACTTCAAATTCGCCAACAACTCGATAAAACTCCTGAAACCATACCCCAAGGCAAAGAGGTTGACCACAATCCTTTTTTGATCAGCAATCTGGAGGCAAGGCTGGTCGAATTACAGCTCAAAGAAAAAGAACTCCTTATAAAATACACGCCTCAAAGCCGCCTGGTTAAAAATGTCAAAGAAAAAATCCAGATGGTTCAAGAGAAGCTGGCCCAAAATGAGAAAAAACAATATGGGAAGAGCCGTGTCGGATTGAACACAACCTATCAGCTACTCCAAGAAGAACTTTTTCGAAACCAGGCCGAGGGCAAAGCTCTGGCAGCGAAAAGAGAGATCCAAAATACCCAGCTTACAGACTACCATGGCAAACTGGAACAACTCAACCAGATAGAGGTAAAGCTTAACCAGCTTGAACAATCGGTGGATGTGAACCGCCAAAATTACCGGCTCTACCTGGCCAAATTCGAAGAGTCTCGAATTTCCGACGCCATGGACAATAAAAAAATGGCCAATGTCAGTCTCATGCAATCTGCCTTTACACCACTCAATCCGGTTTCGCCTAAAGTGTTGCTGAACATTGTGCTGGCCATCTTTCTGGGTGGATTCGGTGGGCTTGGGCTGGCCTTCTTTGGCGAGTATCTGGATGACAGCCTGGAAAAACCCGAGGATGTGGAGAAGGAGCTCCAGTTACCGGTACTGACGTCAATACCGGAGTTAGAGGCAAGCGCTACGCTCCTCCAACCTATTGCCGCTGAAAGCGAAACTCCCTGAATCTTGCGCCGTGTACCATGCGCCGTGCGCCTTAAACAAATAAAGGGATATTACCATCGGAAAAATACATGAGGCCCTTGAAAGGGCTGAAAAAGAGTACAAACAGACGTTGACGGAAAGCTCTCATGGTCCAGAAAAGACCGTGGCAGCCAAAAAACCCGGACAGTTTCATATGCCTGCGCCATCGGACCGGTTTCAGGAAGTCAAAACAAAATTGGTCACCGGTTTTCCTTTAGGATCAGTCAAGACGATTCTGTTTACCGGAACTGCCTATGGGGACGGGTGTACCACCACGGCGGTCAGTTTTGCCAAGACCATGGCTCAGAATTGCCGGCACAACGTGCTTCTGATTGATGCAAACCTCAGGTCTCCGAGACTTCATGAGGTGTTTAACGTCGATTATAATCAGGGATTGACCGATCTGCTGATAAAAGAAGAAGAAAAAAGCTCGCTATATAAAAAAGTGGGTCATGGAAACCTTTATCTGATCCCTTGTGGCAAGAAAACGTCAGAACCCATGGCCATTTTTGAATCAACGCGTTTTGACAAGACCCTTAAACTGATGCGTGAAAAGTTTGACTATGTGATTTTAGACGCCCCGCCCGTGACCGGTTATGCCGAGACCAAAGTCATAGGCAAGAAAGTTGATGGCGTGATCTTGGTCATTGAATCCGGAAAGACCCGGAAGCAGGTGGCGACCCGGGCCAAACAGGAGATGGAAGACGCCGGCGCAAAGGTTCTTGGCGTTATCCTCAACCGACGAAAGCACTACATACCGGAGTGGATATATAGAAGATTATGAGCATAAATGTTCGTTCAATTGGTTTAATAATTTTGTTTTGTTGGTTTTATTTGTTCAATCGAAAATAGATCTAACTGGTTGAACTAATACAAGCCATCGAACAAGGTAGGTACTTTGGCGACAATTCAAAGATTTGAAGATTTAGAATGCTGGCAGGAAGATAGAAAGTTCGTAAAGTTAATTTATGAATTTACTAAAAAAGAGAAATTTAGAAAAGATTTTGAACTGATTAATCAGATTAGACGAAGTTCAGTTTCGTCAATGGCCAACATTGCAGAGGGTTTCCACAGAAACAGTACGAAAGATTTTATGAGGTTTTTAGATTACTCACGAGCATCCATAGCTGAGACAGTAAGTCATTTATATGTTGCTTTAGACCAAGATTATATTGAACAAAATTATCTAAACGAAGCAAAAGGATTAGCAGATGTGGTTTGGAAGAAAGTAAACAACTTTATCACTTATCTTAACAAGATAGCAAAACAGAGGAAATAATTAACTAATAAAACCAATAAAACTAATTTAACTAATTTAACCAATAAAACTGTAGTTGCTTGTGGAAAATAACCATGAAGAACAAAAGGGCAATGAAAATTCTCGCGTTGGTTACGGTAATTTTCGGTTTACTTTCCGGCTGTGCTTCCCAGCGGTCAAATGTTGCTTCTGAAGCGGCCGCTTTAATAGCATCAAGCTCCGGCGAGCCCGCTCCCTATTTTATTCAACCGGGTGATCAGTTGGACATCAAGTTTTTTTACAACCCGGAACTCAACGAAACACTCACTGTACGGCCGGACGGGAAAATATCGCTTCAACTGGTGGATGAGGTTCAGGCAGCAGGTCTAAAACCGTCACAGCTTGATAAGGTGCTCACGGAAAAGTATGCCTATGAACTCAAAAAACCTGTCATCACGGTGATTGTTAAATCCTTTGGTGGTCAGCGGATCTATGTGGGCGGTGAAGTGAACAGGCAGGGGCTCATTACCATTGCAGGCAATATGACGCCGCTTCAGGCCGTGCTCAATGCCGGCGGCTTCAAGGAGACCGCAAATCCCGAAAGTACGATTATTATTCGAAAAGGACCTGGAAATAAACCGGTACCCATTGCCATGAATCTGGACGATGCCATGCAGGGAAAAACCGGCAGCGCTGATTTTCTACTTCAGCCGGATGATATTGTTTATGTGCCCAAGTCAGCCATTGCCAAAGCCAACAAATTTGTCAATCAGTATATTGAAAATCTTTTGCTGTTTAGAGGTGTAAGCTTAGGTTTTTCTTATGAAGTGCACAGTGAGAGCAATTATTAGGCGAAACACCGCGAGCCATGCGCCTTGAATCGTTAAATCAAACCATAATAACAACATGTTAAGTAGCTTTTGTGGATGTAATCCAAAAGGCGGAGCTGTCTACTTTCACGGAGACTTTCCAGTACGATAAGGGTGGGTTGATTGAAAATATAAATTTTTCTTAGACAGGATCTACATGATGTTCAGGATTTTTTTCTTTTATGAAAATCTCTGTGATCTCTGGGAACTCAAGGGAAGTGTACGCGAGAAAAGAAACTATAGATGAGTAACCTCCGTCGCCAAATACTAATGGTCGCCTTTAAACTATCTGACATGTTGATCATGATCGGCAGTTTTATGGCGGCTTGCATCGTCGTTTCCTATGGATTAGACACCATCTCCCTTGACCAGTTTCTTCACATGCGGATTAAGATCGTAAATTTTGTCCTGTTTGTTAGTCTGCTTCTGTTGTGGCATACCATATTTTCCATGTTCGGACTATACCGGTCCAGACGTCTTTCACCGGTAAAGAAAGAAATTAAAGATATTGTCAAGGCAACTTCTCTGGGCACTTTTGCAATTTATATTTTATCTATTTTATTCCATATGGAAATGGTTAATCCGGTTTTTCTTATCAGTTTCTGGGCAGGATCAACCGTGATAACGATTTTGACCCGGCTGGTCATGCGCTATACGATAAACTGGGTACGACGCCGGGGACGAAATCTGCGGTATTTACTAATTGTGGGTACCAATTCCAGGGCGCTTCAATTTGCCGGGGATATCGAATCCAGCCCGGAGCTTGGCTATGTGATATCCGGGTTTGTTGATGAAGAATGGGAAGGGAATGGAAAATTAGAAAAGTTTGGATGGAAGCTGCTTTCAGATTTTAAAGGATTTACCGAGTTTATCAGGAACAATGTGGTTGATGAAGTACTTATTGCACTTCCCGTAAAATCCAGTTATCAGGAAACATCCCGAATAATAAATGCATGTGAAAAACAAGGCATCCTTGTCAGGCATTTTTCAAATATTTTCGGTAAAAAACTTGCAAATTCCAAACCGGAACATTGTTATTGTCCGAAAACAAATCCGTGGAAAGCTCCGCTATTTCCGGCGTAATTCCCAGAAAAACGTATTCGTTGGATTCTAATATCAGTTTTATGAATTCCAGATATTCGATATCTATACTGAGTCTTTCTTTGTGCATCAGCATTGCTATTTCCCACAGCGAGATTTCACAAAATATTATTCCATCCGAATTATTGGCTGCTGAAATGGCTTTTTCTGCTTTTTCGGAGAGCATCTCTGGCTTCAAAGCATTCCAAATGATTATGTGGGTATCTACAACAATCATTTCATAGCCTCCCACTCTTCATCAATTGGGGATAGGATATCACCAATAGTGGCATTCTTGCCCAGTTTCCGCAAAAATTTTCTTGACCTCTCCCTCTTATCTTCCACAGGGACAAGTCTCGCCATTTCATGACCGCGTGAAGTAATTGTAATAACCTGCCCTTTCTGAACCTTTTTCATAAATATTGACAGATTTTCTCTCAGCGTACTGATACCTATTTTTTCCATATTTTTGTCACCCCCCCTTTTTTTTTATCTAAAATAATTATACAACTCAATGCAGGAAAAATCAAGGTAAGACCTCTTATTCAGTCGACCTGGCCGAATAAAAAATGCAATTGCTTCGCAAAAGGAATAGATTCAAGCACTGTGATCAAAAGAGTAGGTTTTAATTTGCCCGGAGGACATGACAATTATTGTGCCGACAAGCCGTCGGCATAATAGTCTGCGTCTGTCTGCGTGGGTCTGCGGCAAGGTTATGGAACAACATTATGAAGGCTGGGGGTGCCAAGTCTACGTTTGACTCTTGCCCGTTAGGTTCATGAGGCAAAGCGAAAAGGATTTAGGGATAAAAACGAATGCTGGAATTAACACTATGCTGGGATAAGAACTAATTTAAGGGATTTAGGGAGTAAGCAGAGGGAAGCTGGAAGCTCATAGCTTTATTGTATTTGGGATTAAAAAAAGATAACTTTAAACTAAAAACCTTTTGAGTTCTTTGTAAAAGTTTTCACGTGAACCTATAAAGATAATTAAAACTTCTTTTTTGTCTTTTGCCATATCAAATACTACCCGATATTGGACGCCGGCATGAAAAATTTTTATATAACGGAGACCAACGCTAAACCCTTGAAGCAAGCTCCCTTTTTCGGATGGATCCCCTTCAAGTTCCAATAGTCCGGTTCTGATTTTATGTCTGATATGGGCATCAAACCTCTTATATTGCTTCTTTGCTCGTGGGCTTAAGTAGACATCATATTTCATTTTAAATCTCTTAACCCTACACTTTTTCCCTGTTGATGGTTTTTCCATGCTTCTTTCCGCATTGCATCTAACGCTTTGGCATAATCTTTATTAATGAAGAAGAATAGACGTTCCTTGTCGTCTTCACTTAGCTTGGAAGCAGCTTCGATTATCTTTTCATATGTGAGTTCTATGGCAATTTCCGGCATGATTTGGCACCTCCTAAGTTATCCACCTAATAGATAGCGATCGTGATTTTGGGCTGCGTTTTTCAAACAACCAGTTACAGCATTATCTCCAAGAGTATGGAATGTCTTCCATCCTTTTTTAGATGGTTTTGCCTCTTCTGTTATTTCTGAAGCGGCGTGAATACGAATTTCCCCGGTTTTCATTTCGACTTGCAATCGAGACCCCAATCCGGCCTTATGCAGCCATTGCTCATCTATCCAAACGCCTTGACTAACATTTAAAATTTGTTTTTTTCCATGGCGAAACTCCTGCTTACATTTCAAAGATTATCAATTGCAATATTTAATCTCAGGGACTTCTTTTTGTCAATCATGTTTTTAATGCCCCCTGTGAAATGTTTGGGACTTTGAAAGAGGCTGGGGGTCACATGGGCTGGGGGTTTACGTTTGACTCTTGCCCGTTAAATTCATGAGATAAAGCGAAAAGGATTTAGGGATAACAAATATAATGGAATAGTTGAATACTGGGACGAACATCGCTGAAGGGTTGCAGAAGAGATAGTGAGCGAGGACTTGCCAGGTTTATGAGCATCGCTGCCGGATCTGCAAGCGTATACAGGATAAAACATATAGAGAACTTAATCAACAGGTCAATGAGGTAAAGAGGATGTTGAACAGTTTTATCCAAAATCTAAACGCTAATGGCTAAAAGCTAACCGCACAGGTCGAAAAACCTTGATTTTTTTTATATAATTTTTTATATTGCTTTATGCTTACTGAACTTGAAAAAAAGATAGTTTCATTAATACAGGGAGATATTGCCATTACTCAGCGCCCATATTTTGAAATCGCAGAGAAGATGGGGATTCCCGAAGAAGTTCTTCTGGATACTTTAAAAGATCTTTGCAAAAGAGGCGTAATAAGACGTTTTGGCGTAACAATCCGGCACCAGAAGT
>JAFDFV010000278.1 GCA_019309665.1 Deltaproteobacteria bacterium
GGCCTGAACTAAAAGGCTTTTTATATCGCCGTTTGAAAGCCTGGCCCTAAAAACATGGTCCGGTGTAATCTTAAAACGATCTTGCTTTGAAACTATCATGTCAACTATTCCAAATGAATTTTTTTGGTGAGCTGGTGAAAAATAAAGTAAAAGATGCTGTCCTGCCAGGTCAAGCCTTTTTACTCCAGCTTTTATGGATAAAACTTTAAGCATAATTTTTAAAAGAAGATTGGCGGCCTCATTTGGCAAGGCCCCAAACCGATCGATCAATTCCGCCTTAAAATCGGATAATTCTTTTAAATCCGTTAGCTTTGCCAGCTTTCTATAAACCGAAAGTCTCTGATCAATATCAGGAATAAAATTTTCAGGGATAAACGCAGAGAGAGTCATGTTAATCTCCGGTTCCAGGCTTTCTACAACCGTCTCTCCTTTCAGCTCAGACATAGAGTTTTCCATCAACTTGAGAAACATGTCATATCCGACTGCGGCGATATGACCTGTCTGTGAAGCGCCAAGTATTGCACCCCCTCCCCTGATTTTCAAATCACTCATGGCTATTTGAAAGCCTGCCCCGAGTTCGCTATGTTCCATCAACACTTTAAGACGTTTCCTGGCATCTTTAGTCAATGCGCTTTCTTCCGGAATAAACAGATATGCATATGCCTGTTCATCAGCTCTTCCGACACGGCCGCGAAGCTGGTAAATCTGGGCCAGTCCAAACCTGTCGGCCCTGTTGATGAGTATTGAGTTGGCGGAAGGAATATCAATGCCCGACTCAATTATAGTTGTACACACCAGCATATCTATTTCTTTCTTCATAAACTTAAACATTTCTCTTTCAAGCTCATCTTCGCTTAAACGGCCATGTGCAACACCCAGCCTGACCTCAGGTACCAGCTTTTTTAAATGCTCTGCAATTAACCATATATTATGAATATTATTATGAACAAAGAATATCTGACCACCCCTTTTCAACTCCTTTCTTATAGCTTCCGCAATAATCACATCATCAAACTCCGAAATATAGGTTATAATGGAATGGCGATGTTCGGGCGGGGTTGAAATAATACTTATATCACGTATCCCAAACAGGGACATTTGAAGGGTTCTCGGTATGGGAGTTGCTGTTAATGCTAAAACATCAACTGTTGTCCTTATTTTTTTCAACCTTTCCTTTTGCTTAACACCAAAGCGCTGTTCTTCATCAATCACAAAAAGGCCCAGATCTTTAAAATCCACATCTTTTTGCAAGAGCCTGTGAGTTCCGATAACAATATCTGTTTTGCCTGTTTTCAGATTCTTGATAATGTCGCGTTGCTCCTTTATAGTTCTAAACCTGTTCAGGCATTCCACATTAAAGGGATAATTTTTAACTCGTTCAGAAAAGGTCAAAAAATGTTGCTCTGCAAGAACTGTAGTTGGAACCAGTATAGCGACCTGTTTCCCATTATTCACAGCCATAAACGATGCGCGAAGCGCAACCTCTGTCTTGCCGTAACCCACATCGCCACACACCAGCCTGTCCATTGGGCTTGGGAGCTTCATATCATGCAGCACGTCCTCTATCGCCCTAAGCTGGTCAACTGTCTCCTCATATGAAAAATCCGACTCAAAATCTTTGGAATAGCTGTTTATATGTTTATAAGCATAGCCTTTATTAAATTTACGCGCCGCATAGAGTTCAAGAAGTTCCCCTGCAATTTTCTCTACCGATTTCTTAACCCTCTTTTTAACTCGATCCCATGATTTCCCGCCCATTTTGTCAAGAACCGGCTGCATTCCATCAACCCCAACGTATTTCTGCGCCATGTTCATACGTTCTACAGGAAGATAGAGTTTATCATCATCCCTGTAATAAATAAGAAGAAAATCATTTGTTGCTCCGTCTATCTTCAATTTTACCAAACCATCGTATCTGCCTATGCCGTGTTCCGTGTGAACAACAAAGTCTCCTTTTTTAAGATCTTCGAATAAAAGCTGTTCGGTTTGTATCAACCGTTTTGGCTTTACTTTTCTATGCTGCTTTCCAAATATTTCATCTTCCGTGATAATGGCCAGAGGCAGGTCAGGCCAAACAAAACCGGAAGAAAGAGCGCCATAGCACATATAAACACAATTCGTGCCGAGTTTAACATGGTGGAAACTATCAACAAACTTAGTTTGAATACCATATGGCGAAAGGATGGATTGCAGTTTGCCGGCACGTGCCCTGTTGCTGCAAACAATAACTATGGTATGGCCGAAACGCTTCTTATCATTAATCCAGTCAGATAGAGGCAAATACTGTTTCTCATCCCCGCGACGGCACTTGAGCTGATCGTTGATAGAGGTGTTGTTTATCACTGAAAAATTATACTGCGGAAAAGTCATCCCCCTGTCCCAGCTCTCGCTTAATACAGGAAGCATCTTTAATGCCAACGGCTTCTTATGTAAAAGCATCTCTTTAACCTCTAACCATCTCAGGTAAAGAGAATCCGGCTCAACGCACAGCCTTTTTTCCATGCAGGCATCCTGGTAGTTTATTTTTGCTTGCTCTTGTGATTCAATAGCAATGTTTTCAAGATTTTTTGGCTCTATCAGAACAAAATTCGCATTATCGGGAACATAATCAAAAAAAGTATCAAGTTTTGGATAAATCAACGGAATTAAGCCCTCAATCCCCGAGAAAAAACCCTCTTTTCTGATAATATCAACAATATTTCTAACCTTGGTTACGGGCATATCAAGATCTGATGCCTGCTGTCTGATCCTGCTGATTATTTGAACTATAGACTCTTTTTTCAAAATCACTTCTCTGGCAGGGAGAATGACTGCTTCATTGATATTTTTTATAGTTCTCTGGGTTGCTGCTGAAAAAAACCTCAATGAATCTACTGTATCTCCAAACAGCTCTATTCTGAGCGGGTCAGGATAGAGCGGAGAAAATATATCAATAATGCCGCCCCTTATACAAAAATCACCAGGTTCCTCCACAATCGCTGACCTGACATACCCGCCGGAAATCAATTTTTCGATCAAATAATCACGTTCTATATCCTCGCCTGCCATAATAAGCTCGGCATAGTTGCAAATTTCCTGTTTGGGAATAAGCTTTTGTAAAAGAGCACTAACAGTAGTAACAACAATTAACGGCACCTCATCATTAATAATCCGGTAAAGTGCGCTGAGCCTTTTTGCTGCTGTTTCATTGTGGTAAGATAGTTTCTTGAAAGGTAATATATTGTAAGAAAGAAAGTGTATTACATGCAGCTCGGATTCATTTATAAAAAAAGACAGGTCATTTATAAACATTTCGCCTTGTTTTTGCGAAGGCGCTATAACAATAAAAGGCGTTCTATGTTCCGAATACAACCTTGATACAAAAAATGCCGTATCAGATCCGGACAATCCAATACAATCTATTCCACAATCCCTGTGGAGAATTTGATTAATCAAGGATTTAAATGCAATATTTTCTTGATTTTGGCTCATAAAAAAAGTAATCCA
>JAFDFV010000034.1 GCA_019309665.1 Deltaproteobacteria bacterium
GTCGTATGAGTAGGTCGTGTCGGGTGTCGAGGTGAGTTTGTTGGAATCATTGTAGACATAGGGAGAGACATCAATTGAGCTCAGCCAATTACCGACTTCATCGTAGGAATAGTTTTCGACTGTTGATGAGTTCTGGGTCGCTTCCATGAGTTGGTAAAGGTCGTCATAAATATAGTCCGTGGCGATGCCGGAGGTCAGCGGTGTGCGGCCTGTGCGATTGCCGGCTGCATCGATTGTATAGGTGACGCCATCCACAATACTCTTTTGCTTGGCGTGGGAAATGGAAAGCAGGTGCGAGAGTGAGTCATAAGTGTAACTGGTTGCTATCGCATTCGGCCTGGAAAGCTTCGTCCGGCGGCCGATTGCATCATAGGTCCACTTGAACCTCTTTCTTCCAGGGGCAGTCAGGGAAGTGAGTTGGTTTAGAGTATCATAGGCGTAAGTCGTGATATCGTTCTCCGGATCGGTCAGCGAGATGCGGTTTGAGGCTGCGTCGTAGCCGTAGGAAAGCGTAAAGGACTTGTCGGTCAGGAAAGAGTAATTTGTAATTGTTTGCTCCAGCCTGCCCAAGTTGTCGTAAACGAATTGGTAGGTGCCCGTAGGATCGTTCACCTCAGTCAGCCGGCTCATATTGTCATAGCTATATGTTGCTGTATAGGCACCATAGCTTTTCTGAGTCATACGGTTTAACTGGTCATACGTGTAGTCAATCGTCTGGCCGTTGCGATCTGTCTTGCTGATGAAATTCCCAACATTGTCGTAGCTGTATGTTTCGGATAGGCTGGACGGGAAAGTGATCCCTGTGACGCGCCCCAAACTGTCATAGTCAAAACTGGTTGTGCGATTTAATCCATCGACTATGGAAGTGCGATTGCTTTCATTGTCATAGGAATAGGTCGTTTGATTATTCGCTGCATCCGTGACCGAGATCAGCCGATCAGCATCATCATAGCTGTAACTCGTGATAATGTTGTTCGCATCGGTAGCAGAAATCCCGCGCCCCCGGGCATCGTAGGCAAACTGTTGGGTCGAATTATCGGGATAAATAATTTCTGTTAAGCGATTCATCGCATCATAAACAAATAATGTAGTTTGACTTAGCGCATCTGTAACAGAAGTACGATTCCCGCGCTCGTCATAACTAAATGACGTCACTTTCCTCTTGGCATTTTTGATTGTGCTTATCAGCCCAGCCGGAGAATAAGTAATTGAGGTGGAGTGGCGTTTGCCTAAAGGATCGGTGACCTTGATCACCTGTCCCTTTATATCGTATTGAAACTGGGTGGTTGGCCCCGGGGTTGCGCCACCGTCAGGCGAAGGCTCGGTCACCGACTCCAGGTTGCCGTTGGCGTCATACTGATATGTCGTGGTGTTACCTTGAGGGTCTGTGGCGCTCAGGATTTGACCGAAACTGTTATATGTATACATCCATGTCCCGGCTGCATCTGTCCTGGTGATGCGGTTGTCGGCCGAATCATAGGTGTATGTGGTGATATTGCCGTTTGCGTCAGTCCGACTCAGACGGTTCCCTGACTCATCCAGCTCAAAGGATAGGTTATTTCTTCCCCCACAGCTATTACACCCCGGACCTTCAACATCAGTCAGATAATTTTTGTTTGAAATTGTAGAATATAGATAGGTGGTATTGTTTCCATATGAATCAGTCACTATGGTGGAAGAGCTGGATGGATACTGAATTGTGATTGAGTCTACGGAGTTTGCGCGTGAAGAGGATAATCCACGCCCATTGGTGTCATAGGTATGCGTTTCCAACACCTTTCCTTCACTATCGGTTACGCTGATGATGTTGTCGGCATCATCGTACGCATAGTTGATCTGACTATCGTCGGCATAGACGACCTGCGTTAAATTGCTGTCGACGTAGCTGAATGTCGCGACTGTTCCGACTGCATCCTGGGCGCTCGTGGCCTGAAGCGAATCGCCGTATGTGAATGATATCCACTGGCCCCCCGGCGCACTGACCGAGGTAATTCGATCGGAACTGTCATAGGAAACCGTCGTTTGATTCCCGTTGCGGTCTATCGCCGCCAATAACAATCCAGAATTGCTGAAGATCTTTTTAGTTCCGTTCGCAAAAGAAAGCGTATACTGTGCAGTCGCGCTGTCATATCGGAGTGAGGCGTGCTCGTTTGACGGGCTCATCACATCGTATGCACAACTGGAACATCCAATAGGTGCCTCGAATATCCAAGTATTCCCGGATCCGCGCCAGTATATGATATGGGTACTGTTGAAGACCTGTAATCGCTCTTCAAAGTCACTTGTCCAACCTCTGCCGAACATCCCTGCTTCAAAAGGAGGATTGCTCTGGTTCCAGAGGCTGTTCCAGGTTCTTTTTATCGACAATCCGCCCGCAAGGCCGGGAACGGAATAATCGGTCTTGTAATTCCAAACATCTCCGGTTGTTAAATTGATCGGATCTCCCGCCTTGGCCTCACATTCCGTACTGGGCCCGGGATCAACTAATGATGGCGGCGGGGGTAAGGTTTGGAAACTTAGATTGTCTAACCAGAAATAACTATAACTACCCATAGGATTCCAGGTATCAAAGAAAATTTTATGAAGTTTGGGCGGAATATGAGGATTTGGATCCTTCCAGAGGTCTGTTTGACTTATGATGCCTCCGTTAATGTCATAATAAGTGACCATAAAAGAAGCGAAGGGACCACGAGACAAGACATAATAATTAAACCCAACGTTAATAGCTTCGACCGGGGTGCCGTCAGTTGGATCGACAAAAGTCACGATGACAGGGTCGGACCCCCAGTTGTGAACTCCTGAAGCACCCATTAGAGCCGGATCAGTGATTTCAAAGTATTCGGGGGGAGAGATGATCGGGGGCTGCCCCTCGCCTGAAAAAATAACCCCCAAATTTTGATATTGGTTCGTTATGGTGGTTCCCAGGGGGTAATCACTGAAAGTGATGACCTCGGCTCCGGCTTCATCAATAGCCATCAACGGGCTTATTGCCAACACTAATATGAAAAGAGCAAGGAGGCATGTTTTATTGATCTTTAGGCGGACAATTAAGGAAGAATCATAGTTTTGCATAATTTAACACTCCAAACTGAACTGATAAGAACTCGCTTTTTGAAGCATAACAACAAAAAACTACAGCGTAACGTGAAACTGCAAATGATTTAAAAAACGCACATAAAGTAACTTTTTAGAATGGCCGGTTCACAAATGTCGATTCTTTTTTTTCGAAGAGCTCCCCGGCTTTTTTTGATGATCCGTAAAAGATGAACATGAGATCATTAAAGCACGATGCATGCCATGGAGCGCTATTTCCGGAAAATTAATAAAAGATCATGTAATTTCAATACATTAGATGAGAAGGGTTTTTTCGGTAAAAGCGCTCTGGGATTAGACTTGGCAGGATGCCGGTATGCCATTTTGGCGCGGCTTACAAATAAGGCTATTTTTTCAAATAGTTACAGGCCAAATGCCATTTTGGCACGGTCCATTTTGGCGTTATTTCATCACTCTTTTAATTTCTTGGGTCAATTGTAACCGCGTCAGGCTTAAATTTTAATCCTCAAAATAATCAATGTATTCCTGCGGTTAAAATTTGCGCCTTCCTTGAACTTAAAAAAATTTTCTAGTTTTCGTTCGTCCACGTTCCTACTAGACTTTCAGATAATTAATTTCACAAGGATAGAAGGAGGAAGGCGTATTAGTCATACGTCGACGACTGATAACGCAGTGAAATTATTTATCCGAAAGTCTATAACTATTTTTTTTGTTTCAAGCTGTTCCTTATTGTCCTTGTCGCTTGTCACCTGACAAGATTTTCGCAGTCAGGTTGAAATTCCCATTTTGGGCAGGATATAAGCCTGCAACAGAAACCAGATTGCCACAATTATCAGAAAAATGACTAATGATCGCATAACATTACTCCATCTAAATGTTTGCAAAAACAACGGTAATATTGTCGTAACCTCCGGCCGCGTTAGCCGATTCAATGAGTTTTTCTATTTTTTGAAGCAAAGTGGCTGTAGAAAAAAGGATGGGGACGTACATTAGTTTATAAGTTACTGTTAAGCTTTTAACGAGTAATTGCAGTGTATAGCCAATTGCTCTCCGCGTTTAACCGATAAACTGACTGCAGGTTGCGAAATCTTCAGCGTTTGCCCTAATTCGCTTTGACTTATTCCCAACTCACTCGTTGCCCAGAAACAGAGCAAACTGCGAGCCGCACCCGGCGCATCTATTCTTAATTGGCGTGGAATGCAAACCGGATATCATAGTTCAAGCACCCTGTCAACTTATAAACCAATGTACCAGCAATTCTCATTATGGAATATTTAATGGAATTTCAAAAGGTTGTGAGTTTTAATTAAATTTAAGCAAGTCAGATTTTCTCTTGTTTTTGCGAATTTTCTGTATTTTTTGAAACGCGAATAGAGCCTGCAAAAAATTACCAGGCTATCAACTATTTAGAATAATTGAAAAATATTGTTAAATTCCATAATGAGAATTGCTGCCAATGTACGTCCCGAAAGTATAATTTTTTAAAATGGTAACTATTTGAATAGATGCAATTTTTTGGTCATATAGGTTGTCGCCCGATCAAACGGGTCAAAAAAAGTGCATTTTAAACTTGCCAAGCACAGTTAAATAGGATAGCCAGCATGCGAAGTGATTTAACTTTCCTGAACGGGAATATCGTTATACCCGCATCGAGCGGTATCCATTATCCGGTTTAAATCCCCATTTTTTTCGTTTCACATACGTAAAAACGAGTAACAATAGGTGACCGGAAGAGATAACCAGATTCGCAGAAAAGGCCATCTGGCATTTATGCGAGTACTTAACCGGTTCGCTGAATTAGGGGGGCAACCGGTTATTAGAAAAACAATCCACCCAAAAAGAAGAAAGATTAAAAGATTAATGGAAAAGAGCAAACGAAAAAAAATTGAAGCAAGGCTGTTCCAGCTTTTTGCACAAAACGACCATGACAAAAACGAAAATCAACTCACCAAAAAAATATCCAGTGGTGTCAAGGTCATCAGGCGCCGCAAGGGAAAACCGGACCTGCATATCTCCTAAAAAAAAAGCATTTCAGGCCGAAAGATCGGCCTTCGGCTGGCGCAATTGCGCTTCCGTCTCGAAAAACAAATTTACCCGCTCCAGATACTGATCCGGCTGGCGCGTTTTTGTGATTTTTTTCATTGTCTTTCTGCAGTCTTCGAAGGGCAGTGAAAAATAGCGCCAGAGTCCTTTCATCTTGTTCAACCAGCTTCGCACCTCCGTTACCGGTTTTGCACGTGAGTTTCTCTACTGACCTGGTGGCTAACCTTTAATCAGGCGGGACTTTCGCTATATGCGATCACCCACTGGGTAACAATATTGAATTTACAAGCAAAAAATCCTTATTCACTATTCAAGAATGACACCATTTTCCGAGTTTTAAAGCTTTCCTAACTTTTTGATCTAAAAAGGAAAAAATACGTTGAACAGTATTGCGGGAATGAGAACGTGTGTGGCCTGCCACCTTTGTAACCTCGAACTTTAACCGGTCATGAAATTCGTAATATTTGCCGTATAAAGATGCGTTTTTTAACAGACGACTACCTCCCCTACAGTGGAAACCGTTGCTTTCCAGCCGAGCCCTTCTTGGCAAAAGCCCTTCAACACACTGGGAATCGGAATAAATATGGAGTTTCCCTGACCCGGAAATGGTTGATCCAATACAATATTCTTCCAAAGCCCACAAAACTGTTTGGATCTCAAGTTTTGTAGAAGAAGTGTTTTCAAATCTTCTTAACACAAGAATTTCGTCCAGTTCCGATATTTTGATCAGGTTTGATGGGGTTTTAATAAACGATTCAGGAACGATAAGATAACCGCCCACACCAACTTTGAGCTCAGGGTTCAGACTTGCATCGGTAAAGAGAGAATAATTATTCATTAAGAAAAGGATTTACGGTTCAGACGCATATTTCCTTCACCCGCCCAACTTCGCCGCTTTCCAAACGGATTTTAATGCCGTGGGGCGGTATAGATTCGGAGGCATATAGAACTCGATATCCAGAGTAATTCCATCGTCCGCCATAAAAACAAGCTCCCTGGCCGGATAAGTCCTTTATGTATTTCTTCTTTGCGATACGGTATACGTTCATCAGGCTACGATACCATATTGTATTTGGCCTAAAAGATTACGAACCAAATCGTTTCCAGTTCTGAATTTCAGCAATTCAATCGGTTTTCTTTGCCCCAGCGCTTTATTGGCTATATTTAACCATTTTATGAAAGTATCACGATCCTCAAACACATCGAATCCAAGGCGGATTATTTCAGTAAGTTGAATCATACTCTCTGATACAATGGGATTTAACTTTTTATCGTTTTCATATCTCTGGAATGTTCTTAAAGATGTTGCCGTTAATTCTGCAAGGTCTTTTTGGGTAAGAGCCAGAACTTTTCCAATACGGCTTAATGCCCCTTTTGTTAATCCCTTTTGACTTATTTTAATAATATCAAGTGGATTTTTAATGTGTATGCTTTCTAATTCATTCCCAAGTAAAGTTGAAACGGTTGTAGGCATAATTATCTCCCCAAGGTGTCATTTCAAACCTCGCTAAAATTGCCCCAAAATGGCCTCTTTTTGTGGACACTATTCATGAGAAGATCGAATGATTTTATGAAATCATGTAAAAAAAGGTAATGATTTCAGATCAGCCTCCTTCGCAAAATGTCCAAAAATTATGCAATGGACATTGCGAGAATGTGAAAAATCTTAATATCTTTGTTAAATCAATAGGATATAAAAAATACATGAAAAATTACGAGTTTTCCTAATAACTGTTTATCTATGTTATCAACGGGTTACGATGTCTGTTTTGTGGTGCATGTCCAACTTCCTAAAAAATAAGCAAGTTTTTCATAAATGCCATTTAAACAGTGTGTTATGGACTTTTAGTGACCTTTCCAACTTTTCGATTTTAGGTTCAAATAAGAATGAGTTATTACTATCACATTACAACGTGAGTAATAATTGCAAAATCGATTTTATCTTCAGAAAAAATGGCATTGAAAGTTTTGCCTGAATATAAGGGGGTAAAATGACCTTATTACTTTCATAATCCAAAAAAACTAGTTATATTTTGTTTTACTTAGATAGTTATTGAATATCTGCAAAGTTGTTTGGATAAAACTATAACTATCTGAAATTATACGTTACGAGGTCTGTTATAGTTGATTTTTCAAATATCTTGCTGAAGTTTAGACAATTATTATAATCGAATTTCAAGTCGATCCCTTTTAATTTCGTCAATATGTTAAATTATTTTAATTTGTTATAATAATATTCGAAGTTCTTAACCGGACACTACTGGATTAAATTGGCATAAAACCAGCGCCTAAATCACCTTTTGGTATAGTAGTAACTTTCTTGTAAAAACGTCCATTTTTATCCATTCGGAGATAAGTAATTTCTATAGAGTCACTTCGCGGTGCATTTTTTAAAGCGGATACAAAATCATTCATGTTGCTTATATCTTTCTCCCAATAACTAACTAAAATATCACCAACTTTTAAACCTGCTTGCCTTGCTTTACTTCCTTTATCTATATGATAAATATAAATACCACCTTCAAGGGAAAGCATTCCAAGTTGAATAGTGAATTTTTGGGCTATAGTTGAATAATGATAGGCAGTTGGGTCAGTTTTAGAAAACATTTCACCATATCGTGAAAAAGCTGCAACAGCTTCTGTGATACGTCCAAGCTGTCTTAGTGATATAGCCTTTCCAACGACTTCACTCCAGCTATCTGTGGATTTAATTTTAAGTAATTCATTAATTTCTTTATATTGTTCGAGTTTTGCATTACGCAACTGTTTACCTTCTTCCAATAAAACTGCTTTTTCTAAACCAAATTTTTCTGATCGATCTACTAACCTGTCTAATAAAGTGTTTGCCTGTGCATCGTTTATTAATTGAATAGGTTCTAAATTTTTAAGTAATTTCAATTTATTAATTGCATTATCTGGTATATATTTATAATTGTCTTTCAAATCTTTTAATATTTGAAGTCCTTGCACATAGGCTATAACTGATCGATTTTTCAGAATATTAAATGCTAAGTTAATTCGTCTATTATTATAATCAGATTGTTTTTTATCATCTTGAACACTTGTAGATGCTACATATGATAACGTATCAAATAATGATTCAGTAGCTCTTTGCACCTCTGCAAGTTGATCATAGAATTTGTTAACTTTTACAGGATCTATTCCGCTCTCTTTCAGGTTTTGAATAAGTGATTGACCAAATTCTATACGCAATGGGCTACTATTCATAGCTTGGCGTAAAGAGGTGATTTGCTGTTCTGCAATTAGTTGATTATAGCCTGTTGCGAATTGTTTTTTTATAGAGGGTGCAACTTTTTCTCGTACTTTATTTAATTCTTTAGCGAAATCATCTGGTTCAAGCGCTTCTTTGACGTATTCCAATCGATTATCAATATTTAAAATGTTTGCTAATACTTCACTATCAACTAATTGCCTTGCTTTATTAATTTTTTTCTCCAATCGTTTAACATCAAAAACATTTTGCAATCCTGCATAAAAAAAGCCCGCTAAAATAGTAATTATTGCTATAATAAAACCATAGCGAAGTAACACTTGAATAGCTTTGCTTCCTTCTCTTTTAGATAGAGTAGGTATAATCCCTGAATTTATTAGAATTTTATGAATTCCAAAAAATAGAAAAAGAACAAAACCCGTTAAAGAAAAAGGATTATTTAAGTAAGGAACGATTTTTTCAAAAAATTTGTATTCTTCCATAACGGGCACTTTCGGGACATTAGTTTATAAGTTACTGTTAAGCTTTTAACGAGTAATTGTGGCGTATAACTAATTGCTCTCCGCGTTTAACCGATAAACTGACTGCGGGTTGCGAGATCTTCAGCTTTTGCCCTAATTCGTTTTGATTTTTCCTGTTCCGCCGAATGCCGAGAGCACAGCTCAAGTGCCTTGTTCGCATTTTTCATATAGTGTTTCTGGAGCAATATCAGCTCCATTCGGCCAAGCAATAGTGCCGCCTTCTATTGAGGCTTTTTTGAAAAACTCTATATCGTTGAGCGGTTTAAAAATTGTTCCTCTTTTTAGATACAGAGATAAATCAATTTCGCCTGTTGTGCCATCATCAAAAACGATAGAATAAATATAGTTCTTTTTATACTTGATTTTTTTTACATCATTCATGTCCCACATGGTAATTCCTCCGTCTTAATCCAGTGGAGATATTTTTTTAATTTTTTTATCATTTCTGGCCAAATTCCAGTTCTCCATCAACTCACCTGCATACAAATTTACCCATTCTCTTATCAATCTTCTTGCGGTTTTTGATTTTATATCTCCTTTCAAAATATTGCCATTGAAATCAAAAACAGCCTTTTGGATTTCGATGTTGGACGTTCATCTTTTTAACAAGCCCGTATGACATAAATGCAAGCTGTGAACATTTACAAAATAACTTAGCGCTGATTATGTTCTCCGGCCCCTGATTCCTCATAAGCGCTTAAATAAGCATTTTTTTAACCTCAGAAGTAGTTGGAGTAAAACTTACAATTAGTAATTGATTGTTTACAATTTGTAGTGATAAATTAAGTAGTTATCGACACCGACCTATTTTGTATAATAATCAATAATCAATTGTAAATTACTAATTGTTAATGATTTCCCCCTTATTTGAGCGCTTATGCCCTGATCCCTGCTCCCTAATCCCCAACCCCCGACACCTGTTTTCTAAAAACAGGATTTTGTAGGATTTCCTCAAGAGTATCTGAGTGAGCCTGAAGATCTTTCAGGTTATTGAAGTATAATTTTATAATAAATGTATTGCCCTCAAAATTTTTTGGAGGAATCAGTTTCATATTG
>JAFDFV010000568.1 GCA_019309665.1 Deltaproteobacteria bacterium
AGCGGGATCAATAAAGTTGTTGTACTGATTGATGAATACGATAAGCCGATAATTGATAATATTGAAAACAAGGATCTGGCTATTGAGCTTCGTGAGATATTAAAAGGCTTTTATGCCATTATAAAAGCATGTGATGAATATATAAGGTTTGTGCTTTTAACAGGGGTGAGCAAGTTTTCAAAGGCAGGAGTCTTCAGCGGGTTGAACAACCTGAAAGATATTTCCATGGACACCAGGTATTCATCGCTTCTCGGGATAACAGGAGAGGAGATGGAGAGTGGTTTTAAAGAATATATAGATCAGTTCACTAAAACAGAAGGTGTTGGCAAATCCGAACTGATTGAAAAGATAACATGCTGGTATGATGGTTTTTGTTTCAGCAGAAGTTGTGAAAAGGTCTTTAACCCCTTTTCAATGCTTCTTCTGTTCGACAAGGCTCAATTCAGTAACTACTGGTTTGAAAGCGCAACACCAAGTTTTCTGATTAAACTGATCAAAGAAAAAGATTTTGATTTATCCGGATTAGATGGAGTCAACATAAGTGAATCAGCATTCAGCTCATACGAAATAGAGAATCTGAAAATTATACCAATACTCTTTCAGACCGGTTATCTGACAATTACGGGATACAATAAGGAAAGGATGGAATATACTCTTGCGTATCCGAATTTTGAGGTTAAAAACTCAATGACCGAGTGTTTGGCAGAAGCATATTCCTTTGTGGAAAGTGAGCTGGTTCACGGATATGCCTGGAAACTGATTGATGCCTTAAGAGATCAGGATTTTGAGACATTCTTTGATACCCTGAAAATCTTTTTTGCCGATATTCCTTATGATCTTCACATAAAAAAAGAGAAATATTACCAGACGGTTTTTTACCTGATATTTTCACTTATCGGCTTAAAAGTAGAAGCGGAAGTAAAGACAAATAAGGGAAGGATAGACGCTGTTATTATCGATAAAGATATCTATATTTTTGAATTTAAATTCAATGGGGACAAAGACCGGGCTTTAAAGCAAATCAAAGACAAAGGATATTTTGAGAAATACCAGGGTGAAGGGTTTACAGACAGGAATGTGGGTGAATGGGTGGTTGAAAGTCCTGAATGCCTCTAAGGTTCAGATGCCAATCACTTACATGATAGGCATTCATCCGACCTTAGTCTCTTTGTGCGAGAATAAAAAATAAGATTATCCCATGAAAATTACCCATCTTGGAGCAAAAAATTGTGTCACCGGGTCCTGTCACCTGTTACAGGCAAATCCTGAGCCCTCCAACAGCATAAACATCCTCGTGGACTGCGGCAAGTCATACGGCCATGACCCTGAATTAGCCTTTGACCAGTTTCCTGTTCAACCCGATAAAATAGACTATCTGTTTTTGACCCATGCCCACATTGATCACATCGGCCGAGTGCCGGATATCATCAGGGCGAGATCATTTGTACCCATGCTACCAAAGCACTGTTAATCCCCATGCTGCATGATGCCATGTCTTTTTCCAACAGAACCGACAAAGAGATACACACAATAGAAGAGCAGATTGATGATCTGTCGTGGGGATTTGAACTCTATGAAATCTTTTCCTTGAAACAAGGTATAACATTTAAACTGAGCAATGCCGGACATATCCTGGGATCCTGTTTTATCCTGTTCACTATCCCTGGCCATAACTCCAAAGACTATAAGATAATATTTTCAGGAGACCTTGGATGCACAGACACACCCATACTGCCGGACCCTGACCCGCCAGATGCCTGTGATCTTCTTGTCATGGAATCCACCTATGGAGATCGAAATCATACCAACAGAAAAGACAGGGTTGCAGCCTTAGATAAATTACTCCATAAAGCTCTTGCAGACAAAGGCATAGTTTATATCCCGGCATTTTCCCTTGGAAGAACCCAGGAACTGATATATGAACTGGACAGGATTGAAACAAAGGTTCCAGTGTTTGTGGATTCTCCCCTTGGACTTAAGATTACAAAAATCTATTCAACTCTTGAAGAATTTTGGGATAAAGAAGCAAAAACACTCAAATCAAAGAACGACCACCCAATTGATTTTAAAAACCTTTATGCAGTTCAAAAATATCGTGACCATAAAAAACTGCTTAACATCAATGGTCCTGCCATAATCATAGCCGGAAGCGGCATGTGCACCGGCGGACGTATTGTAGATCATTTAAAACACGGACTCGAAGATCCAAAAAATGATATATTCTTTGTGGGATACCAGACAAAAGGAACACCGGGCAGACGGATGATTGAAAAACAAACACCTGTTAAAGCAGGCATCCATACCCTGACAGGTTACTCAGCCCATGCGGATCAG
>JAFDFV010000035.1 GCA_019309665.1 Deltaproteobacteria bacterium
ATGAATTTTACATCTCATCTTTATTTTATGGCGGAGAATCTGTCCGAAGGTATGCCCCAACTGGAATATATTCAGAAAAACATCATGGTGTTTCTCAAGGAGAACCTGTTTGCCCGGTTTTATGTTAACCTTATCCACCGTGCCCCTCTGGAAACGGCAAAGGATATAGATTACATCTTCAACTATTATTACCAGCCCTGGAAGCGGTCAATACGTGCTTTTGACATAGAAAGCAATGAGCACAGGGAGGCTCCGAGGCTAGTTTTGCTGCCGGTTGTTGTGACCGATAGGCAGACTGACAGTAAATTGCTCGCCGGTCTTTTTGACAGGTTCAACAGCTCTTTCCTTTTGCCTGCTCTTTACCTGAATACAGATACGTTCTTTCTGACGGAAGATGAAAATCTTCTCATGAAGGCACACAAGGTTTACTATGGCCACAGCAACTCTGCGGAGGCTGCTGAAATCGTATCAACTATATGTAGTCAAGATATCCTTGAAAAGGCGTCTCCTAATGTTGCATCGCGGACTGTACTCATGAATGCCCCATGCCCTGCTGCCCTGATTATTTCAGCGCAGGATGGTATGGTTTATTCCTGCATGGATGCTTTTCGCAAGAAGGAGAGCTTGACCAATATTTATGGAGAACATGCCAATACCCTGATGACACAATATGATCAGTACCACAAATCGAATAGCGACTGCCTGGAGTGCCGAAAGCAGATGGTTGAATGGTTTTCAAGTTTAGGGCTGCCGAAAGGAATATAGGTTCTATCCCACGATGCTTTTACACAATTCATCAATCGCACCGGAATTTGCTGTTATCCAATAGACACTCTTACTGATTCTGAATATATAATGCTCCTGCCCCATACCTTTGAATGAATAGATCTTCACCCCATCCAGACCTATCTCTTTATAATCACTGAACGGCGATCTTTTACTCGATCTCATCTTCTCTATCATAATCTCTGTCTGCTGTATAGCATCATCCGTACTGAATGATTCAGAAACCCATACAGTTGCTTTTTCTCCTTCCCCCTGATAAAAGGCGACCATGCCGCTTGCCACATTTATCTTCTTGCCGTGAAGCTCATTAATGGCGTTCAGGGCGTCTTTACCGGTAATCAACTGTACAAGCTTGAGTCCTCTGATCTCTTCTTGAAAAACAGGTGAAGGACTCTGATTACAACCCAGAAGAAAAAAAGAAAAAAGAATAAAAATAATGCACTTTCTCATATTGTGTAACATAGCTAATTTCCTTCCCTTTAATAAGGCTACCTGTAAGGAACGGGGAGTCAGTTCTTCATTCTAAAAAAACAGGAGAAGTCAAGTAGAAACTCAAACAAAACAAAAAGGGCATTCCCTCTTAATTCGATGGAATGCCCTTTTTTTAACTCAGAAATATTTCCCTAAACTAAAGTGACATTTACTGCAGCAGGACCTTTTTGTCCCTGCTCTATGTCAAAGGTAACTCGGTCGCCTTCATTAAGAGACTTGAAACCGCTTGCATTGATTCCTGAATGATGAACAAATACATCCGGCCCTTCTTCCTGCTCGATGAAGCCATATCCTTTGCTGCTATTAAACCATTTTACAATTCCATTAGCCATAGTTGACATCCTCCTTTCAAAAAATTCTCATGGTCCCAGACTTCAGGATGCCATTTTGACAAATGGGTCTTTCCTTTAGAACGAAACCGGCCCACCAATTAAGGACAAGCCATTATTGATTGAATCAAACAATAACACCTATCAGACGGAAAGCAAGTTTTTTTTCGATTTTTGATCTTGTCTTTTCGATTTTTTTTCTGAAAGTTGAAAAAACTGATATATTTTTGATTAAAATAGTGGTGGAGGCGGCGGGAGTCGAACCCGCGTCCGAAAATATTCCACACAGGCATCTACATACTTAGCCTGAACTTTAGCTTTCGCCTGTTCAAGTCTCCTCCAGGCCGGATGCTTGAAAGGCTATCCTGTTTAAGTTTCGCTAATCCTGAAACAGGAAATCAGGAAAAGCTATCCTGCTAGTCGTCGCCCTTACCGGATGCGCAGGAATAATCCGGCAGGACGTTAGCCTAAGCGGCTAAAGCGTAATTATAATCATCTGCGATTATATTAGTCCCAACCTTTTTTACGAGCAGGAAGGAGCTCGGTATGCAGCCGGAGCTTCTTTATCTCCGTCGAAGCCATTTCGCCCCCATAGGGAGGAAATGTTGCAGATATATTGAAAAGAACATTATGAAACCTCTAAAACATTTTCTAAAGGACTTCATATAATTTATATAATAATAAGGGATAAATGCCTTAATGTCAAGTTCCAAAAGTTGATAAAAAAATTTGTAGCCATTCACGGCTTGAAACTTGAAATTGGGAAGAACAGTACAAAAGCATGAAGGCCAAATTTCTAATTTCTAATTTCAATGCTCCTTTTTTTCTCTGTCCAGTTCCCTTTTTTGATCGCGCCTTCTGATTGTCTCTCTTTTATCATACTTACGCTTTCCCCTGGCAAGGGCAAGTGTCATTTTCACTTTTCCTTTTTTAAAATAAATATTTAAGGGAATCAGAGAGTAACCCATTTCATTTACTTTACCATACAGCTTTTTGATCTCATGCTTGTTCAACAGCAGCTTTCTGGGCCTTAAAGGCTCATGATTGTTATCCTGAGCAAAAGGATATGCCCCAATATGCATCTGATAAACAAAAACCTCTCCGTTTTTAATCTTTGCGTATGAATCCTTAAGATTTACACGGCCGATTCTGAGGGATTTGACCTCGGTTCCGACAAGAACCATTCCGACCTCATAAATATCTTCTATAAAATAATTATGTCTGGCCTTTCTGTTTTCTGTAATAATTTTTTTGTGCTCTATCCCCAAATGCCTTCCTCCGTGCATACACCTTTTCAAAAAGAATGCTGCCGTATGTTTCTCTTATCAATTCCTCAACTCCCGAGGCTGTGTTCTGTTTAAAAACATCTTTCATGAAGGCTCTGGCGTCTTCAACTTTAAGTGCCCTTATCATACTTTTTACAGCAGGAATCGACTGAGGATTCATGCTTAATTCATCTATACCCAGGCCTAAAAGTATAGGCAGGTTAATAGGATCAGAAGCCATCTCACCGCACATGAACAGCTTTATCCCTTTGTCTCTGACGACATCGGCGACATTTTTTATCATGCGTATAATAGCAGGATGAAGCGAATGATAAAGGTGCGCTACATGTCTGTTTCCTCTATCTATTGCCAAAGAGTACTGGATAAGATCATTGGTGCCTAAACTGAAAAAATCTACTTCTCCTGCTAAAAGATCCGCAATTATCACAGCAGAAGGGACTTCGATCATTATCCCTAATTCAACATCTCTATTAAAGAGAGTTCCTTCTTTGTCCAGAGCATCAGCAACTTCATCCAATATTCTTTTTGTCTCAATGACTTCCTCATAACTCGATATCATGGGAATCAAAATCCTGACATTGCCAAAAGCCGCAGCCCTTAATATGGCTCTGAGCTGTGTTCTGAAGACATCAGGATTTTTCAGACAATACCTTATGGCTCGCAAGCCCAGGGCAGGATTGACTTCCACGTAATCAGAGTTATTACCAAATGCTTTATCCCCGTTTATGTCGAGAGTGCGGATAGTTACCGGTTTCGGCGCAATTACCTCGACCACATCCTTGTATTTATCAAAAAGCTCATATTCATTCGGCAAAATAGGGCTGCTTAAATACTGGAACTCTGTTCTGTAAAGTCCAATTCCATCTCCACCGTAATCAATAACTGATACAACTTCTTCGGGAAGCTCGATATTGCCCATAACTTTTAACTGAAACCCATCGGCAGTTTCAGCTTGAAGATGGCTGTCACGGGTAATGGCTGCTTTAAGTTCTTCGTATTTGGAGCTACGAACTCCATAGTCCAAAAGAGTTTCTTCAGTGGGATGAATAATTACTGTGCCGACCGTACCATCAATAATAATTAAATCATCATTTTTAATGATATTAGTAGCATTCCCCAGACCCATGACAGCAGGAATCTCAAGGGTTCGGGATATAATGCTTGTATGAGATGCTTTTCCGCCCCGGTCAGTTACAAATCCCTTTATCCGCTCAAGATTTATCTGGCTTGCCTCTGCCGGGGAAAGATCGTTGGCGACAAGTATTACCCGTTTATCGATATCAGCAATTTTTTTTGTTTCTGCTCCGACTAGATTTCTCATTATGTGGTCAGACACATATACTATGTCGGTAGCGCGCTCTTTTAAATATGAGTCAGACATATTTTTAAACATGGATTTCACTTCTGACACTACCTTTTTGAGAGCCCACTCCGCATTTACCTTTTCATTTTTAATTGTTTCAATTGTCTTGCCATATAGCATCTTATCTTTAAGCAGGGTTTTGTGAGTTTCAAGTATATATGTATGATCGCGCAATTCCTCAGGAGCATTAGTTATAATTGTAAGCAGTTGCTGCTTTGCCTTATTCACAGCGCTTTTGAAACGTTTTATCTCATCCTGCACATCATCTTCGCTGATAAAATACTTCTTTACAACGTCCACGCCTTCTATATCGACTATATAAGCCTTTCCTATACAAATGCCCGGAGAAGCATCTATTCCGATTAATATAATCTCTCTAGAGTCAGTATCTGTCATATTCAGCTTAATTCTCCAAACCCTGTCTCAAACTGCTTTACAGTATTGTTTAAAATCTCAAGGTCTGATTGATCATCGATCTTAAGTGTAATTTTAGACCCTTTTGCGCACTCAAGGGTCAGGATATCAAGGATACTTGAAGCATCCGCCATTTTGTTGTCTTTAATTATCCAGACGTTATAATTTGCTTTCCTGGCGATCTCCGCAATCTTGGCAGCGGACCTCGCATGAAGGCCGAGTTCGTTTATTACAATAACATCACGTGAAAGTTCAGTCACAAGTCTAATTATCCATTCCCACGCTGGAGCATGGGAACGAGAAAAAACGCTCAGTTTTCATCGCTCTCTAACCTTAAACCGGAGTAGTTACTTAATTTTTATCAGCCCGTTTATAACTTGTCAATCTGTAATCGTAGCCGTTCGGCTTGAAACTTGAAATTGGAAAGTAGAAATTAGGGAGAGATTAAATTAGAAATTGGGAAAAACTGTACAAAAACATGAATGCCCAATTTCTAATTTCTAATTTCAATGTTCCGTGAACGCTTACCTGTAATCAATGCATAGAATTCAGGGAACTCTAAAGAAATATATTCTTACGAATAGAATTCCTTTATCCTTTCAACCACATATGCCTGTTGCTCATATGAAAGTTCAGGATATACGGGAAGGGCTAAAGTGTGTGAGGCAGCGTATTCACCCGCAGGAAAATCTCCTTCTCCGTAATTCAGATTTGAAAAACAATCCTGGAGATGCATGGGAACAGGATAGTAAATCTCTGTCCCTATGCCTGCATCAGTTAAAAACATTTTAAGATCGTCTCTTTTTTCCTTCAAACTTATTACAAACTGATTGTAAATATGCCGGTTTTCCTTTTCAGCAGGAAGATTAACAATATCCTCCAGCCCTGCGTCAATAAAAAGTTCTCTATATTTATCCGCATTTGCCTGCCGCGCCTCAGTCCAGCCGTCAAGATACTTCAGCTTAATGGATACAATGGCTGCCTGAAGTGCATCCAACCTGAAATTTCCTCCTACTTTGTTATGATAATATTTTAAATGCGATCCGTGAACTCTCAGCAAGCGCAATTTATCAAAGAACTCATCTGAATTTGTTGCAACAATTCCGCCATCTCCAAAGGCTCCGAGATTTTTTGAAGGAAAAAAAGAAAAACAGCCGAAATCACCCATTGAGCCCGCACGCCTCCCCTTATATTCCGCACCAATGGCCTGTGCTGCATCTTCAATAACAATAAGATTATACTGTGCTGCTATCTCAAGGATAGAATCCATGTCACAACATTGACCATATAGATGGACGGGGATTATGGCTTTTATCTTTTTCCTTTCTTTTCCTGTCATACCATCCATCACTCTGAAAATGCTTTTAGATGAGATATTATAAGTTTCAGGATCAATATCCGCAAAAACAGGAGTTGCTCCGGTTCGGGCTATTGAACCTGCTGTTGCAAAAAAAGTATAAGTTGAAGTGATAACTTTATCCTCAGGTCCGATATCGGCAGCCATAAGTGAAATAAGAAGAGAGTCGGTTCCTGAAGACACGCCAACTGCATGTTTTGAAGAGCAATATTCAGCTATCTCTTTTTCCAGGGCTTCGACACGTGGACCAAGTATAAAATACTGGCTCTCAAAAATCTCTTCGGTAACTTTCATGACTTCTTCTTTAATCGTCTGATACTGCAACTTAAGATCTAGTAATGGTACTTTCATATTATTTTTTCCTTCAGCCTTTAGGGGGATATATTTATAGTATAGGACTTTCCATTTTATTCCAATGAATTCGGAATAAGTAAAAAGTGCCTAAAGTATATTAAAGTGCCTAAAATGCCTAAAGTTGTGGTACGCCTCCGGCGTGCTAATTAATAACATAGGAATAGAAACTGTTACACTTCCCTATGCATTAATTAACTCAAGAAATCTTTATATAAAATGGCAGAATACCTTAACTTTAGGCACTTTAATATACTTTAGCTCACTTTAGGCACTTAATTTAACTCTAATAATACAAGCCGGCTCTTTCCCGGAGTTATCAATTTTAACAGATTCATTGCCGAAAATTATTTTTGACTCTCCCCTGGTTAACAATTCGGTTTCCAAGTTTAATGTGATTTTCACATGGCCTTTAATCACAATTAGGTGTTGTAAAGCCGGCTTTTCAACTTTAAATTGAAGATTTGAATCAGGATATATGACAAGTCTTTCAACTTTAATATCATCTTCATGTTCATGTTCATGTTCAAGAACAGTCAGGCTGCCCCAAGAATGGTGAACTTTATTATGCTTCTTATATTCTTTTCTTCCCTTTCCCTTTAACTGATTAACAATAGATTTTACATCCCTGCTGTTATCAAGATCCGAAACAAATACGGAATCAGGCGTTTCAACGACAACTATTCTATTTAGATGGTTTGTAGCGATCAGCCTGTCCCTGCCCATTATAAAACAGTTTTTAGTATCCTTTGCTATAACATCTCCATCAATAACATTATTATCCCCATCTTTTGGAAGAAAATCATAAAGAGACTTCCATGATCCTATATCGCTCCATCCAAAGTCAGATGGCAAAACAACTCCTTTATCCGTATTTTCCATTATGGCATAATCTATAGAAATATCCGGCAGTCTCTTATATTCATCTACTGTTATTGGGTCTTTCAAAATAATATCTTCCATTATTTCAAGAAGTTCCGGCTGGTATTTGCGAAATTCTTCAATCATGACAGAACCCATGAAAACAAACATCCCGCTGTTCCAGAAAAAGTTTCCAGCCTTAACATACTTTTCTGCAGTTTCTGCATCCGGCTTCTCAACAAATCTCTTAATCGCTGATGCTCCATCAAATATCTCGCCGGCACCTTCAACATACCCATATCCTGTCTCAGGATAATTGGGTTTAATACCAAAAGTTACAATATAACCCTTGTCAGCAAGACGTATTGCAGTATTTAACTTATTATGAAAACTCTCTATATCTCTAATTACATGATCAGCCGGAAAAACACACAAAACAGAATCCTGTTTACTTTTTAAAATATTGAGTACTGCAAGCAGAATAGCGGGCGCTGTATTTCTGCCACACGGTTCACAAATGATTTTTCCTTCAGACCGAACGCCTATCTCAGCCATGTGCCTCGCTGTCTCATGAAAATGTTCCTTTCCGCATACAATTCTTATTCGTTCTGTGTCAACCACAGGGCTCATCCTCTTTATAGTACTCTGAACAAGAGAATCTTTACCTATAAACTTTACAAGCTGCTTTGGATAGAGCTTTCTGGATACAGGCCAAAGACGCGTTCCAGACCCACCTGCGAGCAAGACAGCATATACGTTTTCCTTCAGGTCAGGCATTTCTATATCTTCCTTTTCTATTGTTTTCTTTTTTCTCTTTATATTCAGAGTCACATATCGTTTCTACAGTATTATAACCAAGAAGCTCATTTACTGCACGGGTCAATGACGAACTGGCCTTTAATTTCATCGTATCAGGCAGAGCTATGACCGTATCTGTTTCTTCAGGACTAAATAAATGAATATATGCATTGCATGAACCAGGATATCTTTTAAGAAGATCATTCAATCTTAAAAGCAAATCTTTCCCTGTTTTATTTTTATTCAAATTAAAATGAATGCTCGCAGTCCAGGTTTCCTCGGCTTTCTCAATCGGCACTACGGTATCTGCCAAAATTTTTACGGAATTCTCATCCCCTTTTACCCGTCCCTGTATAATGACAGTGTTATCTTCAATCAGGATCTCTTGAATAGCTGCATAAACTAAAGAAAATATTATGATCTCAACAGTTCCGTGCTGATCTTCCAGGGTAACAAAGGCCATTAAATCGCCTTTTTTTGTCTTTATTGTCTTAATATTAATAATAATGCCGCCGATCCTGACAATTTCACCATCGTTTTTTTCCTTTAAAGAAATTGTATTCGCATTGGTGAATTTGTCCAGCAGGTCATCAAACCTTGTCAAAGGGTGTCCGGTTATATAGAAACCAAGAGCTTCTTTTTCAAAAGTTAAAAGCTGTTTTTCATCCCATTCATCAATGCCTGACATTTGAGGAAGATTGATATTTTGTTTGGCTGCTCCGATATCGAATAATCCCATCTGTGGATCTGTTTTCTCCTTCTGAACTCTTTGGCCATAATCAATAGCATTTTCCAGAGATACCACCATCTGGGAACGATTAGCACCTGTAGAATCAAAGGCGCCACATTTAATAAGGCTTTCAACAACTCTTTTGTTCGCTTTTTTAAGATCTACTCGTTCACAAAAATCAAACAAAGAAGAAAATCTTCCCTCTTTTCTAGCATCTATTATAACTTCAATAGCTCCTTCCCCAACATTCTTAACAGCAACCAGTCCGAACCTGATCTTCGAACCTATTACCGTAAATTCCTTGTCGCTTTCATTTATATCAGGAGGAAGCACTTTTATGCCGTGATGCCGGCATTCGGCTATATATTTTACTACTCCATCAATTGAGTTAATCTCGCCGGTAAGCAGCGAAGCCATGAACTCAACAGGAAAATGCGCTTTAAGAAAAGCTGTCTGATATGCAATAAGGGCATAAGCTGCGCTGTGAGACTTGTTAAATCCGTAACCTCCAAATTTTTCAATAAGATCAAACAGTTTTTTGGCTTTTTGGGATTGAATGCCTCGTTCCGTGGCCCCCCTTATAAAACGCAACCTTTGCCTGGCCATAATTGAAGGTTTTTTCTTGCCCATGGCTTTTCGTAAATCATCAGCATCAGACATGGAATAGTCAGCAACAGACGCCGCAATTCTCATGACCTGTTCCTGATACACAATAACTCCGTAAGTTTCTTTTAATATAGGCTCGAGCTCAGGCAAAAGATACACTACATCTTTTTCCCCGTGTTTTCTTTTCACATAATCATCAATCATCCCGCTTTCCATAGGGCCAGGACGATAAAGAGCTACAAGCGCTATAACATCATCAAAACATTCGGGCTTTAATCTTATCAGCAGATCCTTCATACCGGAACTCTCTAACTGAAAAACTCCAATAGTATCACCCGAAACAAGAAGCTTGTATGTATCAGGATCATCCAAATTTATATTTGTAAGATCGGGAGGAGTGTCGCCCTGTTTGGCGATAAGAGATAATGTATTTGCAATAACGGTAAGGTTGCGAAGCCCAAGAAAATCGAATTTTACAAGCCCTATCTTCTCGACACATTTCATATCAAACCAGACTTTCAGCAAATCGTTGATTTCCGGTTTTTCATCTGCAATTGACCTGAGTCTGGGTTCCTGCTTCAGGGCATTGTCCAGACTAATATTCAAAACATCCGGCACCATTTTTGCTATTGCATCTACTTCATTCAGAGGTATATTTAGAGCACGGCCCACATCGCGTATCACAGCCCTGGTCTTTAGTTTTCCGAACGTAATAATTTGAGCCACATAGTCAGCGCCGCCATATTTTTTAACAACATACCTGAATATTTCTTCCCTGCCATTTATGCAGAAATCAACATCAATATCAGGCATGCTCTTACGACCGGGATTAAGAAAACGCTCAAAAATCAAACCGTGTTGAATTGGATCTAAATCAGTAATTCCAAGAGAATAGGCAACAAGGCTACCGGCTACCGAACCTCTGCCGGGGCCCACAGGAACATTGTGTTTTTTGGCATACAGGATGAAATCAGCAACAATCAAAAAGTATCCGGGAAAACCCATGGAATTTATAGTTGAAATCTCGCTTTTTATACGTTCTTTATACTGACTTTCATCAATCTCAGGATTCTTTTCCTTTACGCACTTTATTTTTTGATTATATCCTTCCCAGGCTTTTTGCTCAAAAAACTCCTCAGCAGTCTGCCCTGACGGGGTTTCAAATTTTGGGAAGTGATAAGTTTTAAAATCAAAATCAACATTACATCTCTTAGCTATACTGACTGTATTTTCTAAAGCTCCCGGATAGCTTTTGAAATAATTGTGCATATCTTCTCTTGATTTGAAATAGAGCTGATCGGTTCCAAATCTGAAATGATCCGGGTCATAAATGGTCTTTCCAGTCTGTACACACAAAAGGATCTCATGAGCACGAGCGTCTTCTTTGTCAAGATAGTGGCAGTCATTGGTCGCAATTAGAGGAATTGAAAGCCTTTCGCTCATCTCAAGGAGGACCTTGTTCACTTTTTCCTGTACAGGAAGCCCGTTATTTTGAACCTCAAGGAAAAAGTTGCCCTCACCGAAGATGTTAAGATAAGTTTGCGCAGCCTCATCAGCCCCATCCAGTCTGTTCTCACCAATAAGCCTTGGAATTTCACCGTGAAGACATGCTGAAAGACCAACAAGCCCTTTACTGTGTTCTCTTAATACATTCTTGTCAATGCGGGGCTTATGGTAAAAACCTTTGAGTTGAGCAATTGTAGCCAGTTTGCATAAATTACGGTATCCTTCAGAATTTTCAGCCAGAATGACCAGGTGGGAAAGCCCTTTATTATCCAAAACGGTTTTATCGGTAAGGTTACGCGGTGCAACATAAAATTCGCATCCTATTATCGGTTTGACCCCTGCTTTACCGGCCTTCTCAAAAAATTCAAGAACTCCGAACATAGTGCCATGATCGGTAATGGCCACGGAATCCATTCCAAAATCAATAGCACGTTTTAAAAGGGCATCAATCCTTATTGCACCGTCCAGAAGGCTGTATTGTGTATGAACATGAAGATGAACGAAAGGGGGAACGGTATGAGTCATTTTAATCAAGACTGTAGTTAGGTGCTTCCTTGGTAATTATTACATCATGGACATGGCTTTCGCGCAAACCCGCTGCACTGATCTTAACAAACCTGGCTTTTTCTCTCAATTCTTCAATAGTCTGGCAACCCACATATCCCATACCTGCCCTCAATCCTCCAACGAGCTGAAAAATAGTCGCAGAAAGTGAGCCCTTGTATGGCACGCGCCCAACTATGCCTTCAGGAACCAGCTTGTCATTCTCAATTGCTTCACTTCCCTTTTTCATTGCTTCAATAGATCCCATGCCCCTGTATAACTTGTAGCTGCGGCCCTGGAAAAATATTGACTCGCCCGGGCTTTCCTCTGTTCCGGCAAAAAGCCCTCCGATCATTACCACATGCGCACCCGCTCCAACAGCTTTTGTAATATCACCAGAAAATTTTATACCACCATCAGCAATCAAAGGCACACCCGTCTTATTTGATATGGATCTACAATTCATTATACCTGTGAGCTGAGGAATACCTATACCCGCCACTATACGAGTAGTGCATATAGATCCTGGCCCTATCCCGATTTTTACTCCGTCAACCCCGGCTTTAACAAGGTCGTCTGCACCTTTCGAAGTACCAACATTACCTGCAATCAGCTCAATGTCATCGAAATTACTTTTTAAAATTTTTACAGCATCTATAACATTTTTTGAATGACCGTGAGATGTATCTATTAATATAACGTCAGCACCTGCTTTTAAAAGCGCTTCCGCGCGCTCTTCCATATCAGGACCAACACCAACGGCAGCTCCTACCCTCAGCCTGCCCATGCTATCCTTACAAGCATTAGGATATTTTTTTATCTTCTCAATATCCTTTATTGTTATCATGCCTGTAAGTCGTCCATTCTTATCAACTACAAGAAGTTTTTCGATCCTGTGTTTATGAAGCAGTTTCTTAGAATCTTCCAGGGTAATTCCCTCTGATACCGTAACAAGATTTTCCCTAGTCATTACTTCTGAAACCTTTTTCTCCATATTGGTCTCGAATCTCAAATCCCTGTTTGTCAAAATGCCGACTAACTGATCTCCTTTTACAACAGGAAGTCCGGAAATGCGATACTGCTCCATAAGCTTAAGCACCTCATGGACCGGCTGGTCCGGATTAATAGTAACCGGATCAATAATCATACCACTTTCCGATTTTTTTACTTTATCTACCTCCAGAATCTGACTTTTTATACTCATGTTTCGATGTATAAAACCTAATCCCCCATCTCGCGCCATAGCTATAGATGCTCTGGCCTCAGTTACGGTATCCATGGCAGCGCTGACGATAGGGATGTTTAAGGTAAGGTTTTTAGTCAAACGGGTATTGATATTCACATCTTTGGGCAACACATCAGAATAGCCGGGAATCAGCAAAACATCATCAAAAGAATATGCCTCTTCAGGTGGTATTTTGATCATAAATTTCTCCAGAAGTTATT
>JAFDFV010000036.1 GCA_019309665.1 Deltaproteobacteria bacterium
AGCAGATATAATACCGGAGAAGGATAGCTTCCTCGCGGCAGTTGAAACTTGCAATCACATGGCAGGGTCTCTGCCAGTTCAAAAAAGTTTTCCATTAATTTGGCGCAACTGACAATGAATGAAACCACCCTGTCCCGTGAGTTGGCTTTTGTAGCTGACCAACGCGGGCTTGACGCTACAACAGTGCTTGTTCAAGCCGTTTGTGAGGGGATACGTGCGCTCTACCGTGACACTATAATTGCTTGAGGCATATCTGTCTGGTAGGATTTCTCGCGAGCACACGCTGAAGGAACTTAGTACAGGAGTATTGGAAGAGGTTGAATATCAGCGTGATGCACTTAAGGGCGATGTTGCCTGAGGTTTCGGAAATGCTTGAAGCTATCAGTAACACCTGCCCCATTTTGTATTTACACGAGATTAGTAATTTGTTCACACTGAATATTTTTGAACAACTGTATATACCCAGGTTAGTTGCCGATGAACTGGGTTGTTACGACCTGAATGCTGAAGATATTGCTTTGAGTTCACCTATATCAATAGTACCAATCAACAGGGAACAGCGTGATAATTATTTTACTTTTAGCGATTGCCCAATCATTTTGTCCTTGTCTAAGGAATAAACACAAATATAATCACCTGTTCGATTATTAAACAAAAAAACTGTCCTTTGGTTTTTAAAAGGAATAGTTAAGAAAGATATTAACCAATTTGGTGCAGCGCCATTAAATGCTACAGGCAAAAGAGGTTTTATTAATTTTTTATCATTATCACCTTCTGAAATAAAATCTTCTATATTAAAACCCCAGTCCATTAAAAAATCCGATGGTAGTTTACTTACATTAGTTTGAAATTTAATAAGTTGGAATTTTATGGAATTAATTTCCATAATTTCTATTTGACTAAACTTTATAGATTCATGTGCCCATACTGCATCTACTACATTTCTTAATCCAGAACTTTCATCATAAACATCAAATGCTACATACTTTATATTCTCAGTTATTGATTTAATTAAATTGGTTTTATCTATAGCAAATGATTCAAAATCAGGCTCTTTTTCATCTATTAGAATTATAGGAATTATTTTTAACTCTCCCTTAACATAACGGTGATATGCATTTGATAATTCTTCCATACAAGGACGAGAGCTACAATAATTTTTAGATATAATAGGCATGAAATATCTTCCTTTACGTATGCTGGAACTTATAGATTCCCAAATATTGGCTCCAGGTGGAATATCTGACCTATCTATCCAGGATTGGATGAAGTTTTTATATAAATGCTTTTGGATTGTTAATACAATTTTGTTATCTTTATTAGAGTGACTTAAGAAGATAGGTCGCATTTTGAATTCTCCTATAATTTAAACTATATTTTTTAACCTTAGAAAACACTCTTTGATTTTGTAATTTTATTTTAACAAATATTTTGCTATGCGCAAGCTAAAACCATTATTCCTTATTTGATGATGATTTGTTGGCTCATGATACAATAGCTCCGTCTTTTATTATTTCCTGATAAATAAGAAACTGCTTGAATATACCGCCTTCCCACTCATTAGACGATGTAAACAAAGGGCTAAAAATCACATCGTTCTCTATACCCGTGTCGAACAATGCTTCCACCACAGCTTTTTCTTCTTTCCAGCGAAGTGGGTTTGGACTGATCAAGAGTAAGTCAATATCGGAATGCTGATCTGAGTCCCCACGCGCTTTTGAGCCAAAAAGTATAACTTCCTTCGCAGAAAATCGGGTTTTTAGCATTGTAGCCGCTGCTTCTATAGCCCGTCGTTCATCTTTTGACAGTTTAATATTTTTAAAATCCTTCATGGAAACTCCTTATTCGCCAATGCAAAACAATAATTCCGGATGTTTATTTCATCAACATTTTTTTGAATCTTCTGAATTTTCCTCTCTGGTTATATCCCAATAGATGACGAGGACGACGAGGGCTGGTAGTTTTGTTAGTATTATTTGTTAAACATAAGGAGCAGGTGACGTGCATCTTTTAACAAAAGAAGAAGTTGTTGTTCACGAAGCGGTGAGGCAACAAAACCAAAACGAAGATAGAATCGAGCTGCATCCTCATCAATCGGATGCGCCAGCAAGGCGCGGATGCCGGCCTGTTCAGCGATCACGAGAGTGCGTTGAATAGCGTTTTGAAGGAGACCTTTGCCAATACCACGTCCCTGATGGTGTAGAGAAACGGCAAGCCGAGCGAGTAGAACAACAGGGATAGGGTATTGCCCCATACCCTTACGGATGCGTTCCGGAACTTCCAACGTGTCCACCTGTCCGACGGTCAGGCTAAAGTATCCAACAATCCGGTCACTATCAGTCACTACAAATGTCTTGGCTGAGCCGCTGGCTTGTGCCTGGCGCGCATGACGAACCAACCAGTCATTCAATACCGGCTTACCGCAGTCGAAGGGTGAAACACAATGCCTGGCATTCAGCGCTTCAGGGGGAATCAGGGACATTGCTCATCCCAAGGTGCAGGTCTGGAGAACAAATCCCGTAACCCGATGTTTTCCTCAGCAGGACGATCCAGTAGATCCAGCAGGGCCTGATATCTGTTGCCGGTAACCATGAACATCCTCTGATCCAGCAACGCGTTTTCGGCGGCCTGGTATGCACTGTCCATGATAAACTCTGTCAGTGACTTGTGGCACACCTCTGCCGCACGGCGCAGGACGACCTCCTGTTCTGGCGTTGTCCGAAGTCCAAGTCGAGACGATTTAACGGTTTTTTTTGCAATTGATTGTGTGGCTGTCATGATTGACCTCCTTGTTCAGAATTAACATTTTATGTTAGTACGTTTGACGCACAATGTCAAGCCACATCAAAAGACAAAAACAATGGCAGAGCGGAGGACAACGCCCCTGTATTTATGCGTTTCGAGTATCCTGTAACGACAATTGATGCTCTAAAACTGTTTTAAAACTATCACGTACCGACTTGTCACCCCCGAGCATTCTCTTCTTCTGCATTGCGGATACGACTCCCGCAGTGAAACGTTCCTATGACATGGGGCATGGATTCCTATGGGAAGTTTCTGCAATTGCTTCATGTCGTTTTCCTTTTTACCTGCTTGGGGAAAAAATTATCGGCTGTCCAAAGTGGTGAAAACCTATACTTGAGTCGGTAGCGGAAGCAAAAGCCTTTCTGTAAATTCTTTTCGTTGTATTGACATGTATGATATTTTGTTGCTTTTTTCCAGTTCGTTACCCTTGTTATAATCAAGCATGGTTAAGAGTTCTTTCAATCTTTCTGTTTCCCAGAGTTTGCTTGCGGATGTTTCATCAATTTGGCCCAGAACATAGTTTTCAAAACTAGTTTTCAAAGTATCTGTTTCAGTTTTGTCCGATGCTTTAATAGCGTTGTTCCATTCTGAATACAGATTATTATAACGATCTGTTCTCTTTGAAAGATATAGTTTGGGTGTAATCTTTATAGAACCTAATCCAAGGGGTTTTCCCATACCGATTTTGTGATGACAACCCTGAGGCAAGTCAAAGCTGAAAAGCAAAGCACCTAGTTCCACGAAAGTAAGATTTTCAAAACGGATGCGGCCTGAAAACATTTTTTTCGGTTTGATCGGTTTTACTTTTGTATGCTGTGTATCATTTTCTCTGATTTGATTCGGATTTTCTTTCCAGTTATTTTCATCCCCTGATTTATGCCAGTAAAGCTTATAGCCGCGTATACTTACATTGTCATCATAGTGTTTAATATTTCGTGTATTATCTGAATGTTGAACCAAATAATGTTGAAAACTTGTCGGTTTCGGCGATGAAAGAATTTTGAGATATTCTTCTCCCATTAATTCATCCTTCTGTCCTTGGCACAAAAAAGCGTCTTCAAAAAAAACCCGCCCGGCAAATAATGATTCATTACCAAAGATTGCTTCTGATATGTCGAATATTTGCGTGTGTTTATAGATGATATTTTTATACTCTTTCCGTTTATGGGTATCGGCAAGAATCTTATCAACCTTTTTTTCAAAATCATCTTCTGAAAATTTACAGGGGTTCATCTTGTCCAAACTTTCGATGATATCTGCAGGTACATTACTTTTATCTGTTTCGATCCAGTTCAGCCGTTGCGGTGTTATGGCATATTTTTTCTCATGTAAGTATTCGGGAACATGCGCTTTAATGCTCTTTTCATATGGCAGCCTAAACATGCCGGTATGTCCGAAAGTTGCAACCCTGCCGTTAGCATCCGTAATATAGAAACATAGCACCCCATCTGGATGATTTTTCAGTTGTATTAACAGATTAGCATTAGCATCCTTACACCTGTCAACATCATCCTTATAGCTTTGAAGCAACTTATCATCAATGGTTAGTGGTTGGATATTTTCAGATTCTTCATTGATCACCCAGTGCATATGTTTGCCATACATCCAGCCTGTGCAGACCAATGTTCCTTTTTTCCAGTTACTTAAATCGCTGACATTTTCTTCCAAATCAATGTCAGTAACTTTTCCATAATAAAGAAAAATTTCTCCTCCTCTATGAGAGTAACTTTTGGGTGACTTCTTTTTGAATACAACAGGTTGGATAACAAATTTATAATCCCTGTTTGGAATGATTCTTGTTCCACCATCCCTTTTGGGGACTTCTAAAGACATAGGTTCAGGATAAAAGGATTTTCCAATTAACTTGCTTTCGTTTATCTTATAAAAGGTGATGTTATCATTATTATATGTTTTCGCCGGCACGATAACAATCCGGTTGTTCCGTTTTTTGAGATATCCGGCAAGAGGCTGAATTGCAGTGACGCCTTTGATTGTTTGAACCATTTTACTGTCATAGGTTTCTTTTAATCCTGTAGCTCTATCTGCCATGGCCCGGAAATACAGCCTCTTATCATCAAAGTTTACGAATTTGCCAAAACTGACCATTTCAATCATATTTCGAGCCATTCCCCTGATAGTGCTTCCAGGAATTCGATGTCCTCCTCCGGGCGAAAAAAAATCAGGGTGTATAAACGGCCTATTCTTCTTCTTTGCTTCTTCCTGCTGTTTTATTTCATCATTGTCTAATGTATCTCTGATATAAACCGGAGTTATTGTTTCAATCGTTATGTCAATCCAGCCGGTTTTCCTGTCCTCATGGTATTTATCAAAATCCGGAATTTTTTCCGCCTCAACCACCTTTTCATTAAGAGGAATAAAATTATAAGGCGCATTTGCTGCTCTCCTCCTAAGGCTATCAGTATGGCTTGTAATCATTATGCCGTTATATTCATGAATCTTTTTTATTTTACCTCCAGCCTTTGCAGTTAACGGTACTGCTGCCGCTTTTGAAAACAATTCTTTACCCTCCTGGTTGACGATTTTTATTATATGACCGTTTTTATCACGCTCAAACTCAACTTCTTTTCCGGTTAAGCTCAGATCAGTAATATTTGTGTTGGTTACTGTTAGCGATTTGGGTTTGTTTTTTTTTATGAAATTAATTTTTACAATAATTTTCTCTCTATTACTTCTGGTAATGTCGAGGGTTCCTTTTTGCATTGCCATAATGATTATCCTTGTTTGTTTAAATTTGCGTTGTTTTCGTATATAAACTCAACAAACCTGCAATCCACATATGTAGCCTGCTTCACGGCATTATAATCAATATAGTTATGGGTTTTGATTTTTATCCGTTTTTCCTTATCATCAACATTGAGTTCACCAAACGGCAAAACAAGGCTTGTGCCTCTTTTTTCAGTTATTTCAGTATAGCTGTCATTGCAACTCGCACCTTTTGTTCCGAACAATACCTGTTTTGCAACTATAACCTCTATGCCTTTGCCATCTTTATCGTCGATTCTCAACCTGCCTTTAAAGCCATTGCCGGTTCTATAAATAAGCATTTCCCTGTCTTTATTGAAAACACGCATCCTCTGTAAATATTTATTTTTAAATGGCTTATTGTCGTAAAATTGAAAACCTTTACCATCCCATGTTCCAATAAGAACCTTATAATCAAGCCAGACAACCGCAAACGACTTCTCTTTTATATTTGCTATCAGGACATTCTCCGGGCTTTCATCAGCTTTGCTTTCAAAAGGGCGGGTAACGGTAGAATCTATTTCAATTAATTTGAGTCCGTTTTTTTTCATGATCTATCCCTCCTGATTTAACGCTGTTACGTATGATTCAAGCATTTTTTTGCTTTTTTCTGCGATATTGCCAAAGTCTTTATCAATTTCAATCAAGCTGTTATTATAATCAACAGTCGCGGTTACACCTTCAAACACGCCTCTTCCTATGTTTTTTTCGCCGCCAACAGCAAGATCTCCTGTCCACAAGTCTTTTAGCACAAGAAGAAGTAGCCCTGCCCATGAATCTTTGCAGTCTTCAACTGTGATCTCTATTTTTAATGCCTTGTCGTTGAAATCTACAAAAAGAGGCATTGAATCAAAAAGTGCGGCACCAATGGTTCCTCCGGTAAACCTGTCTATTTTTATCCTGGTCTGCTGCTCTGCAATATATTTTGGCAGTACAACTTCCTTTACCAGGACATGGCCTTTTATGGCATTTTTTGAACGAGTTTTATCATCCACATGACCAAAAAGTTCTTTTATGATTTTTTCGGATTTACCGTCGGATTTACCGAGAGTATTTACAATCCTGTTTGCCCTTGCTCTGATTGCCCCTTTGATAGTAGAACCTGTTAAAACCCAGTCATCAAGGGATTTAATATGAGTTGAGTCTGGCATTTCCGGTATGTTTGAGTATGATCTTATGATAACCGAATTTTTAAGTTTCAGGCAGGCATCTATGATAAGCCGATTGCTCACTATTTCAAAAGGTTCGCCAAGTTTTTTTATTATTTGATCTTTTGGGATAATCCGGTCGTTTAAATCTTTATTCACAAGCCAGTCATAAACATCTTTTTTTTGCGAAAAATCAAAGATTCGGATAGCTGTTTTATCATTTTCAACAAGTTGAATTTCACCAAAACCGTTGTTGGTTTTTGCGCCGATTTTAATATTGTTTTTTGTAAGTTCAGCGTAAATAGTTGAAACCATTTTTTTTACAAACAGCTCATCTGAATCAGTATCAGTAAAGGTAAATTCCATATTGAGATCAAAAACAGCTCCTCTTTCGACAATTTCATAATCATATTTTCCCATATCTTCAACAATGCCGGTTTTGTCATCAATCTTAATGCCGTCCCGTATTACAATTTTCGGCGATTTATTACTGCACAAAAGGTCGGAACAGCAAAAGCAGCTTTGTCTGCCGTCTTTGTCTTTTATATAACCCCAGAAATTGTCCATAAAACTTTTGGAGTTTTTCTTGTCGGAATCTTTCAATTCCAGGGAGCGCTTCAAAACCCCGATAAATGAAGTGGCCGGGATATATGGTTGATCGTTTTCATCAAGCAAAACATCCATATCGCTTCTTTCATCCGAGCCACTTCCTATATGCAGCGGTGAAAGCGCCTTTATACTGCCTTGCAATATTATTTTTCCTTTTATGTTTTTTTTTCTATTTTCCGGCATGTTTGACCTCGTTTAATTTTTTTTACGTTTTCTCATCATGGAAAAGAAGGTGGTAAAATATAATTTGTAAAGGCTTTTTTCAAAGTCACTATCTATTGCGGGATCATAATCAATCTCTTTGCACAAATCTTTTACTTGTTTGCTTCCTGAAAAACTCATTATGCTTTCTACTAAATCTTTTTTATCTTTTATAAAATTAAACAAGGTGTTATCGTTGTTATGACAATTTTCAAGATTGTTTTGGGCTGTTTTTTTAAGCTGTTCTATTGAATCTGCAAAATCGTCTTTCCCTTTACTTTTGGCCATTGCCTGAAGTTTTCCCGCCAGAGAGTTTGGAATCAGTTTTGCCGTTTCAAAGCGTGCCTGCTCCTCAAAGGCTGTTAACTGCACCTGGCCTGTAATATAATTCTTTATTATTTTAACAAGGATTTGTTTTGTCTGTTCTGGAATAGGGTGTTTCGGCTTTGGAAATTTAACATCTTTATCCTGTGGTTCATCTTGTATAAGCTCATCTTCAGTTTGCAGGCCGAGTTTACACATTCCATTACCTTCATGAGTACGTTCGCCTATCCCATTTTCCAAAAGTTTATTCAGAGCGTTATTGTCAACCTCTGATACATCAAGCAAAAATACCGAGCCCGCCAGAAAACATGTTTCAGATGGTTTTTTCAGGCCCCATATTCCTGTAAAGGTTTCCACATCTCCCTTTTTTACAAAGGCCTTTGTAATTTTTATACCTTTAACCATGTTGCTTAAATATTTTTTAAACACTTTTTTGTCAGCGGTGGAATATCCAAACTCATTATAGATAATAGTATCCGACATCAATGTCAGAGAAACTGCGCCATCATCATCGGCAATATCTGCTTGTTCCACAGGCACCGGCATGTCTGATAATATTTTGAATTCTATTTCTCCATACTGAGTATTTTTTGAACGGCCGGCATGGGCTGTCCAGCTTTTCTCGCAAATAGAGCTAAAGCATTCCAGATCATCTTTGTTGCCCTGTATTTCTCCTTCAAATATCTGGCCAGGCATGATCGATTCATAATTAAAAATTTTCCCCTGTTCAGGAATTCCTTTTATTCTATCCCTTGCATGGTGAAAGTTTAAAGATGTTTTGACGTCTTTTGTAGATAAAACATCTTCATCAAACACACAAAACGTATTAATAGCTTGCGTCTGAATGTCTGAGGCATCAAAGTATAAAAGATCAACGATGTTTTCTGCATATTTTGTTTTTTGAATTGAAACGGGAACGGGGAAATTTACGAATTCATCACCGTCATCATTTTTTGTATAGATGTATGCGTTGGTAATTTTTAGATTGCCTGCAAGAAACCAGTTGTAAAAATCTTTATTTTCATGAGCATTATTGATTATATTCTTTTTGTTCATAAAACGGCCCGCAAGTATGCCCAGTACAGTTCCGCCAGGGATATATTTTTCCGTTGCTACCATATTCATATCACCATGTCTTGCAGAAATAACTAAAGGCGCTTTGGTTGTAATATGATATCTCAGTTTGTACATAACCCCTCCAATTTATCTGTTATTGGAATTTCCGACCCTGTTTTTTTGTCATACAAAGAACACTTGATTTCTCCAAACCCTTTGTTTCTCATTGTTCCCATGTGTCTGAAATTTAAACATGCAAGAATAAGCGTATTGATAATATCATCATCTTTGTTTGCTGTCTTTATATCTCCGAAAAAGCATATTCCCTTGTTGATAACCCTTGCTGTCCGAAGGGAATGCTCTTTTGCGACTCCTTTATCCCCGATAGCTGTTTGTCTTCTTATATGGGTAAATGTTTTAAGGATTTTCTCTTTTGAAAGAACAGCTTTGTAATCATCGGATTTCAGAAAATAATTGAGCCATTCTTTGTTTTTTGCATAATCCTTAATATATAGATTGGAAATATATACCGGTGCTGACGTTTTTGTGCCTGCATCACCAAAAGTTTTTTTAATACAAAGAGGACAATTGATTTCGGATTTTTCAAACATCTCTTTTACTTCACGTGCCGAGTCGAGCAGACATCCCTTAATACGTTTTGCAGGAATATATGGCAGCCCCATTTCATCAAACACGATGTCGGTGTCGATTATTGCGCCGAACCCTTCTCCTGAGGCTGTAAGTGCAGGAGAAACAAGTTTTATTTTTAAAGTATATTCTTCCATTATACGCCTCCTGAATCTTGCAGTTCAAAATCAGGGTAAAATTCCATAAGCTCTATCATGTCAAAATAGACTGTTTCATTGCTATCAAAAATCGACTCTGCAAATTTTGATCGTCCCTCTATTTTAGGAAGAGCCCAATCTCTGTATTCCAGTTTTTTCACAAAGATTGTTCTTTCATCCTCAGACCAAGTC
>JAFDFV010000279.1 GCA_019309665.1 Deltaproteobacteria bacterium
ACTTATAAAGGTTGATTTAAGGATTAAAGCTGCTGAAGGCCGCTTTGCAGCAAGTGCGCAGGCTGCACCGCCGCCGATTGAACGCCCGAATATTATAATCCTTTCAGGATCAACATCCTTGCGTGCCGTTAAAATATCATATGCTGAAAGAAAAGCTTCATTAATACTTTTTTTAGAAGGGCTTCCCTCAGACCTGCCATAGCCAGGGTATTCAACAAGCATCACCCCAACTCCAAGGGCAGTAAAATTCTTAAACTCCTCCGGCCAGAAGTCAATTAATTCAGCATTGCCATGAGCAAAAATTACAGCCGGACAAGCGCTTTTATCATGCCCGGATGCCGGCGGCATAAACCATGCTTCGACCTTGCCGGAACTTGTGTTCAGCCATATTTTTTCCAGACCGGAAATTTTATCTTCCGTGCTTGAAAATTCAGGAATTTGATAACGAGGAAATATAACCTGCCGCTGCACCAAGAAAAGAAAGCAACAATAACCAATGTATAAAAGAAAAGCCGATAGGGTTAATTTGATCAGGATATTCACTTTTCCGCCTTTCAGCATTAAATTTCTCCGATATATATTAGTAACCGTTAACAGTTGTCGGTTCACAGTTTTTCCAATGAACTATACAACGACTGAAGCATTTTAACCGTGAACCGTTACCTATATTATACCTATAATTATCCCTGAATCATTGGGGACTTGTATTGGTATGCGCTGCATATCTTTTACACCGGCATCTGCAAGCATGTTTTTGATCTGTTTTTCAGAATATGACTGGCCATTTTCTGTGCCCAAAAGCATGTTAAGTGAAAATAGTGCAGGGAAAAGAGGACCATCCATTGTATCATCCAAAATAAAGTCATGCACTATAATCATGCCTCCTGGTTCTAAGGCTGACACAGCTTTATTGATAATTTTCCGACAGTCTTCCGGTCCTTCTCCATGAAGAATGTGAGAAAGCCAGACCACATCATATAATCCTTTAATTCCGTCTTCAAGGTAATCGCCATCCATGAAATCAATCCGATCTTCAAGACCAAACTTTTTAATTGTACTTTGCGCAAATGGCCTTGTGTCAGGAAGATCATAAACTGTTGCTTTAAGCTGCAGGTTATTCATACAAAAATGGATGGCATAAGTCCCAGGGCCTCCTCCAAAGTCAAGCAGATGTTTTCGTTTTGAAAGATTTATTTTAATTACCAAACTGGGAGCTATATTCATGGCTATGTTAAACATGCCCATTAAAAAACTTTCACGTGTTTCTCCCTCTGAGTGTGACACCCTTTCTCTTACCGGCTTTCCTGTCTTTACCGCTTTATTCAACTTTGCCCAGGAATCCACAAGATTATGATGATGCATGATCATATATCCAATATACTGTGATGAATCTTTGGAAAGAAAAGTCCTGGAAGCAGAAGTATTGGAATAATCATTTTCTGTTTTGGACAGAAGACCCATAGCTGTCAGCGCATTGAGAAGCATAGCCACCCCTCTTTTATCTGCCTCCAGTCTTTGGGCAATATTTTCGCTCGTAACTTGCTCATCTCCTATTACAGTAAATAAATCGAGCTTAACCCCTGCATGAAGTGTACAGGCCTTCCAGTAATTACCGGATATTTCAAGCAGCCGGCCCGGATTAATATGCTGGTTGTCCATAATAGTCTTTCCTTTATTTTTATTGTGTAAACTTAATAGTCTTGATAGGAAATATTATTTTAAAAGAATCAAAATTTCAATATTGTTTTCAATTAGATATCCAACCACTTCGTATTCATTTACCGCATTTCCTTAGTTCTCATGCCGTTAAGAATTGGTGCCGGCCTGAATCCTGTTCATGCCTTTGGTCAATTTATATTTTTCTAATTCTGATTCTACTTGGCGAAATTACTGTAAAATTTCCCAATATTTCATTTTCATGATTGATAATGGTAACTGTTAAAACCACGATTCCCTTGCTGTCCACTCCAGCTAATTGTTGTGTGGCGGTTTTTAGATCACTGGGTTGTTTAAAAATTTTGTAACGCAATAATTCATGTATTTTTCTCGATTTTCCACTGTGTTTGCTAAGTCGTTGTTTTTTAACCATTTACTCAGTTCACGATTTTTCATTCTTACCCTAAATACCATCCAATTTTTGTTTTGCATTTCTTGAACTTGAACTTCGGCGAGCTGTTTCCATTGTTCGAATGTTGGTATTAAATTTTCCGGATTATCTTTGGCGTTCTGTACCATCATTCCATAATCTTTTTGAGTATACCAAGAGTATCCAACGATAAAGGGTGGTGGAGTACCATAGATTAACTTGTTGATTATTTTTATAGGAAAGAAAATAAATCTAAGTATAATAATGAAGAATTTCATAGCAAATTTAAATTCTGTTAAAAATCTTATAGCAAGGCGTTAAGCCACACAATGTTGCTTTTCAGCGGGCGCGGCTTTTTGCGCTCCGCTGTAAAAGTTTTGTTATGTGATTTCATTTTGTTTCAATTCATAAGCAATTGTGTCAGCACTTAAATCTTGTTCATTAGGCCATACAATTCCACAAAAAAACGGCTTTACTTGTTTAAAATAGTTTTTGTCTTTTAACTCTGTAAACACACCCTTCTCAAGATAGGGTTTAACATCAAAGTTCCCTGAACGCCCATCAGACAATTTAACAGATAAGGTATAATCATTATTTGCGTTAACTTTTATTACCTTTAACATTTTTCACCTCAACGGTTCTATTTTATGTGGTTGTTGTCCTTCAACTGCCAGTTTCCAATCAGCCATTAAATCTTCTTGGTGAATCTCAACCCATGCTTTTATTAATTTTAGTTTATTATTTGGCATCTTGCCTTTTAAAACATTACCTTCCGGTATTGAAATAACTGCATCATGCTCAGCATAATTCGCATGAATGTGAGGTACCTTGTGTTCCTTGTTATCAAAATAATACATATAAATAATTATTCCATAAAACATTGACAATGTTGGCATATCAATATCTCCTTTTTCATCTTTTGATTTATCTTTAATCGACAAATCTTCCCCCGGCTTCCACCCAGTTGCTTTAATGTATTTTTCAAGATCCCTATCTGGAATTATTCTTGTCATATCTCCTGATTCCTTACCACATAACGTGGAGTTTACCGGAATCTTTGAAGCGCAGCGTAAAAGATTTCCGGTGGAACGTTTTGTTGTGTGCCGGGCAAGGCCCGGCTGCTAAACGGTGATGTTCGATATTTATGACACAAATATCGGGCAAAGTCCAGACCCAGCCTGATGGAGGCGAAGGGTAGCCAATGGCAAGGGGATTGTCGCGAGGCAATTTCTGAAGGAGGCTGGAGGCAAAAGCGTGGGTCGACATACAGGTATGCCCCGTATCGAAAGATAGAGGGCAGGCAGATGAGGCGGGGGAATCCGGGACGAGTCCGCAACACAGGATAAAGTCCTCTATCCATCATGGTGAACTCCGTATATCTGAC
>JAFDFV010000280.1 GCA_019309665.1 Deltaproteobacteria bacterium
AGTGTTAAGGCAATGAGGGCCGGCAGGGCACCGATCTTTTGAAGTTAAAGCCAGCAGAAAGACCAGCATGGCCAGGCTGGGGATGGTCTGAAGGATACCAATTACAGCCATAACAGGGGCTCGCAGCCATGCGTTTCTGAATATAATGATGCCTAAAGGTATTCCAATTAATATAGCTGTCCCGGTGGAAAAACCGGTTAGCATGATGTGTTCACCCGTACGTAGCCAGAGTTCTGGGAGACGATTGACAATATAAGTGGTCAGAGATTCTAAACTCATCACAGAATGTCCTTGAAGTCGGCTAATTGTCGGGCTGGTTTGGCGAAGATGTCGGGCTGGTTTGGCGAAGAGATCGTGTACGAATTCCGTGGCCGGTGCAGATAGAACTTCTTCTTTTGTTCCACTTATCAAAGTCGTGCCAAACCATATCTGATAACTCTTCCGCCAGTTTGTAGACATCCAACTCGTAAACTCGTTTCATCTCTACCTAATTTCTACTTTCAAATTTCAAGTTTCAAGCCGTGAACGGCTACAGTATTTGAGAAAAGCGATGAAAGGATATTAGGTAATGGCGATTTTCGGTAGTCCCTACAAAACAGTGCAGGTCAATAATTTCAACAAGTTACATATCACAGCTTCTGGCGACACATGGACGAAGATCTGGAATGACTTGCCATGCTGGTCAGGACTTTTTATCTTTCAGTCTTTTTTCAACAACGCAATATACACCTTTTCCGCTCATGGCAGGTGCAAAGCATTTGCTGTCAGAAAGGCAGTTTGCCTTGTCTTGAAGACCGGATTTCCAGCGGTTAATTAAATCCGGCTCTCTTATGAATGGCCTGCTCATGGAAATATAGTCCGCAATATTATTGTCAATTATATCGTTTGCAACGTCGAAAGACCTGATTCCACCCACAAGAATCAGCGGTATGTCAATACTCTCCTTAAAAGCACGTGCTGCATCTTTAAAATAGGCTTCATCATCTTCGGATGATATACCTCTTCTTACAGGACTTAGCTTCCCTGAAACAGCAGTTCCACCGCTGATTTCTATTGCATCTATCCCCTCCTCTTTAAACATTGCCCCTGCTTTTATTGATTCTTCGAGTTCCAGGCCACCTTCCAGAAAATCCCTTGAATTCATTTTTATAAGCACCGGATAGTTGTTACCAACTTGCTTTCTTATACTTCTTAATATCTCAATAAGAATATATGCCCTGTTTTCTATGCTGCCTCCATATTGATCTTTCCTTTTATTGAAAGCAGGTGAAAGAAACTGGTTTAGGAGGTAACCGTGTGCTGCATGAATCTGGACACCATCAAAACCTGCACTTTTCCCTCGTATAGCAGCCTGGCCGAATGCTTCAACTAAATCCTCAATATCATCTAAATCCATTTCCTTTGAAAGATATTTAGCAAAACCGCTCAAGGCTGATGGAGCAACAGGTGTTTCTCCTGTTAGCTTGGGATTTGCAAACATGCCGGCATGCGCAAGCTGAACTACGATTTTTCCGCCTTTTTCATGGACAGCATCTGTTATCTCTTGCAGGCCGGGAATAAGTTCGTCTTTGTAAATACCTAACTGCCATGGGCTTGCCTGGCCTCTTTTACTAACATAGGCATGTCCGGTAATAATTAAACCAACCCCTCCTTCTGCAAGCTTAACCATCAATTCAACAAGCTTTGGCGTACATGATCCGTCATCACCTGCCATACCCGCCCAAGTTGCTGAACGAACAAATCTGTTCTTAATGGTCATTCCATTAATTTCCGTAGATTCAAACAGTATAGACACAGCAGCACCTCCCTGAGACCTCTGAAAAGCCTTCTTTTGCCTAATTGAACATTTTAGCTTTATGAAACATAACCGGCTGTGCGCAAGCTTCAGGTATGATCGAATTCAAAACAGGAAACTGTTTGAACGCATCAGAGATCGTTAAGAAAGAACCTTGCAGGATCTTGTTCATTCTTTACCTAAATTGAGCGATTTTTTACTTGATCTGCGCCGATCTCTTGCGCATAAAGGCTTCGCAAAAATCCTCAACATATCCACGGGTATGCCTGCGGTTTTTGCAAATCCTTATGCATCAAGATCCCAACACATATCTTCGCAAAAAATCGCTCAACTTAGGTTTATTAATGGCTTGGCAACTGTTACTATTGTTTTCATTCGAGGCGAGTTCTTTCTTTACGATATCTTATGCGTGAGTTTTTCATGGTTTGAATTTGATCATACCTGAAGCGAATATATTTTTGGCACAATTTGAAACGCTCACCTTGGGTTACAGCCTCCAATATGTAATACCAAGTTCCTTTGCCTCAGCAATGCTGAAAGCGCCCTTTAAATCCATTACAAGCGGCACCCCATTTGTACACAAACCAGCAATTTTCGGAAGACCAAGCTCCCTGTATGGTTTATGAACAACAGCCACAATAACTCCATCAACCCCTGTAAAGCCTTGAATATCCTGCTGCAGTTCAAGATTGTAATACATTCTGGCTTCGTTTGCTTCTGCCAGCGGATCATGTATATAAACTTCTATCCCATAATCCTTAAGCTCGTTTATGATTGTAATTACCTTTGTATTTCTCAAATCAGGCACATCTTCCTTAAAGGTAAGCCCCAGTATCGCAATTTTTGCGCCACGCACCTGCTTACCCGCTCTAATGAGCAACCTTACGGCCTGTTCTGCAACATATTTACTCATACTGTCATTAATTCTTCTACCCGCTAAAATCATTTCAGGACGGTACCCTAAAGATTCGGCCTTAAAGGTCAAATAATATGGATCAACTCCTATGCAGTGTCCACCAACCAGACCGGGCCTGAAAGGAAGGAAATTCCATTTTGTTCCTGCAGCCTCAAGCACTTCTAAAGTATCTATTCCAATTTTATTAAAAATCATGGAAAGTTCATTCATAAGCGCTATGTTTAAATCTCTCTGCGTATTTTCAATAACCTTGGCTGCTTCTGCTACTTTTATGGAAGAAACCCTGTGGATCCCCACCTTTACCACCGTACCATAGACATCATATAAAAGATCCGCTGTTTCTTCATCCGAGCCTGAAACCACTTTAACTATACTTTCAAGACTGTGCTCCTTGTCGCCGGGATTTATTCTTTCCGGAGAATAACCAACTGTAAAATCTCTTCCAAGTATAAAGCCTGATTCCTGCTCCAGGATGGGGACACAGACTTCTTCCGTAGCGCCGGGATAAACCGTGGATTCAAACACAATGCATGATCCTTTAACCATATTTCCCCCAACTTCTTTTGAAGCTCCAATCAAAGGTCCTAAATCCGGAATCCTATGCTCGTCAATCGGTGTGGGCACTGCAACAATAATCAGGCTGCATGAGGACAGGGATTTTGGATCGCTGGTGAAAAATATTTTAGCTTTAATCAAATCTTCCTCAGAGACCTCCAGCGTTCGGTCACGGCCTGATTCAAGATCTTTAATTCTATCAGACTTCAGATCATAGCCCACTACTTCAAAGTGCTTTGAAAGATGAACAGCCAGGGGAAGCCCGACATATCCCAGACCAACAACAGCGACTTTACTCTTACGTGAAACCAATGATTCAAATGTTACCATAGCTTATTCTCCATGAACTTAGCGCACCTTAGGTGCGAATATTTAAAGTGCCTAAAGTGAGCTAAAGTATATTAAAGTGCCTAAAGTTAAGGAATT
>JAFDFV010000281.1 GCA_019309665.1 Deltaproteobacteria bacterium
ATTAAATCCGAAAGAGATGTGGGTGATTTCCCGGGGCCAACATATGGACCTGGATCTAAGCCGCATTGGCCAAGAGCTTAACACCGAAACGGTTTTGGAATATAAAATTTCAGGCCTGGCGCGGTATTTGCTGAGTCCACACCCGATTAAGGTAGATCGCAAACTGGTCGGCTGTTTGCTCCGTTATGTGCAGTCTGCCGATACTATCAGGAATAGATTAAAGCGCATGATGGCGCGGGTTTTACCGATATTCCGGCAAGCAGAAGTTCTTTCCGAAGAGATGCTAATGGCTCAATATGGAACCGACCCTGTGCTGTTTGAAGATGAAAAGCTCAAGGCGCATTGCGATAAAATCCATGAATTGTTAAAGCCATATAACCATGTGATTCGTAAACTTACAAAACTGGACCGGCAAAAAATAGTTGATGTTACAGGGAAATGCCGAGATTCGGCAGGCAATATATCTAATTTGACACTTCACGGGAATGTCGATGAACAAATTGCCTATGTTATCGACTATATATTAAAGGATGTGGTCGTCATTCTCAATCAAGCCTATATGGCGGATGGATTGTTCGAAATGAAAGGCTTTGATTTTGCAACCTTTGACTATACTCATGCGTACAGAATGATAAAATTCAGGCATGCCGGCACGTCAAAAGCGTGCGTTCTTGATTGCAACAATAAGATTGAATACTGGATTGAAAATACAAAACTTATACATTACATGCAATTGCTTGAGCAATTAATTAAAGCGGATGTCCGGTTTAATGATTCTCTTAATCTTTGCATGGCAGGCAAAGCCGAACCGCTGAAGTTGCTGTTCAAAAGGCTGGATATAGAATATTCAGAATCCCATCTGCCGCTGATATACAAAAATGTATTCAAACAGCATAATGTTGATAGAGTACAAAGGAATATAGTAGCGAATGTACTGAACCATTTGCAACTGGGAATCTCTTTTCACTATGTTCCGCACGACGATCGTGGTGAACGACAATTGTGTACCAGTCTTGCCGTGATGCATAATCTCAGGGCACTTGAACCGATCAAAGCGGATTTGCCCCAGCTTTATGCGGTCATTAATGAGATGTCGGCGGTAACGGATGCAGGCAGCTTTTACCTGCTCGATTCTTTCAAAGGATACCAAAGTGGAAAGTGATTACAAAGATAATGATTACATCTGGATCAAGGAGTTGATGCGTTACCCGCAGATACTGGCGCAGCACCTTGATTATTTTCAGGACACTTCACAAATTGCGTTACCGGAAGATCCTATCGAAAAAGTTATTTTCCAGGACAGAGCCAAGGCGGCAATTCGGAAAATTGCCCAAAATAAAGGCCATATCCTCATGGTTGGAAGGCCGGGTACCGGCAAATCGATGCTTGCCAATATGTTTAACACAGTTATCGATCAATCACTTGGTGATTATTTAAAACCCACGGCCGCTATTGTAGCGTACCCCGGCAAGGACAAGAATAATATACGCATTGCCTATGAAAGTCCCTCCAGGATCGATGAAATCATATCACGTATCAATAGGGAGATAGAAGTTGCCGAAGAGAGTATGGATGAATTCAGCCTGGCTGATCAAATCAAAGCCGTCAGAAAAGTTAAAAAAGGATTGCTGTGGGCGTGCGGCATTAGCGTGCTGACTGGTTTGTTCTTTTCTCCGGCCTTTGTTATTACCGGGCTTGCCGGCATTGGATCTATCTTCATGTTTATGCAGGAGAATAATCATCAGGTTCAGGAAAAAATGCAGCGTGAATCATCGGCTGGTAAACGCAATAACGTTAAACATCTGTATGACATGATTCCCGAAGTTCTCTATGACCCCCATCAAGATCAAGATTTGATGGCCAGAGTTTCTGAACCGGATGCCAGAAATATGAAGGGCGGGTTCAGGCATGATCCTTATCAGTCAGGTAACCTGCATACACCTCCGCACAAACGGGCCTATCTGGGCGTCCATGCAAAATCACCTATTATTTACATTGATGAGTTAAAGGCGCTGATCAAGGTAGGATATATGTCGGATCTGCTGGAGATTATGCAAAACAAGTCTTATGTTCTTGAAGGTGGCAAAAATACAGGCAGCGGGGCGGCCGACCGGTCTGAAAATCATTTGAAGGCGGATAACATCATTATTGCCTGCTGTAATCACGACACGCTGGAATTTCTACGCAATGAAGGAGACGGTGCTTTCCTCAGCCGAATAGAAGACAAGGGGGAAATTATTCTGCTGGAAAGTGACGTGCCTGAAAACGCCAACAATATCAGGCAGGTGGCTCAGTATATAAAGCAGGAGACAATCAATCTTGCGGAAGAATTCCAAAATACATGGGAAGCCATAATTGCAAAGGAAGGCTACGAAGGTGTCAGGCTGAGAAGTGAGAAAATATACGGCCGCAGTCTGCCGGCAGACTATAAGTTAAAGGTACGGGACTTTTCTAAAGAAGCAATTTTGGAAATAATCAAGGAACTTCGCTGCCGTTCATCGGACCGAAAAATGAGCAGCATTTTAAGGCCTATAAACGGCATTATTAAAACAGCCGAATTTGAGGCTATCCTCGAGAATGCCCGGCTTGTCGGACCGGATCATGTAAGGAGAGCTCTGGAAGAGCATTTAAGTCTTGAAGGTGTTCTTTTTAAGGAGATTGTTCAGCATAAAAAAGATCTTAAAAAATATATCGGCTCCATGACCGACTCAATCGGTTATGTGGTAGGTCTGGCTGTGATACATTCAAGATCCAGCGGTCAGATGTTCGGCCAGCCCCTACCCATCCATTGTCAGATCAATGCCGGAGGATCAGATACGGTGATCGCTCCCGGCAAGATCGGCGATATCGCCAAGGCAGCCGGCCAGAATGTGAGGGCCTCGATTAAAAAGGTGTTGAAACAAATTGGTGCGCCCTATGTGGGTTATGAAATGCATGTGGAATATATCCAGGCACATGGCGGTGTGGAAGGGGATAGTGCCTCCGTTGCCATAGATATTGCTCTGATATCTGATTTTATCAAACAGCCCGTTAATCAAAAATACGGCGTTACCGGCTCTTTGACGGGTGATATTATCCTGGCAGTAGGCGGTGTCACGGAAAAAATCAGATCAATCATGGACCGAACTCTTGGAATGCAGGGTGCCTGTGTTCCCTGGCAGAACAAGCATGATATTGAGCCGTTGCTGTTAAATGCAAATTATGAATATATACAAAAAGATGAGGTGCCTGGGCTGAGGATTTTCAGGAATGGGAAGAAGGATCCTTTTGACATCTATTTCTGCAAGACGAAATATGGTGCTTACAAGATATTGATGAATCTCGATAAAAATGAAGTTGAAGCGAGAATGGCTGAGAGAAGCAGCAAGGATCTGGCATTTCTGGGCACAGTAGAAATTGGTGTCAAAGCTTGAATTGTGAATTAATTTCTTCAAATTGGTTTTTCACTTTTTT
>JAFDFV010000282.1 GCA_019309665.1 Deltaproteobacteria bacterium
CAATGCCTCTAACAATAATATGATGCAACGCCCCAGGCGCATCTATTCTTGATCTGCGTGGCATATATCTCTTATGACATAAATTGTTCGACTTGTCAATATATCAAGGAACGTTATATATTAAAACAACAAAGGCATAACCCTTTATTATAACACAATAAAAATATATTATCTCCTTGACATAAAATAACCTCCTGATAGCATAGAGTCGGCAAATTTATTAACCCTTAAGCATGCTAAAAGGAGGTTATAATGAGTAATCAAGAGATTATCAGGCGCAAGCAGTTTTGTCAAATTGTAAAAGAAATACATAAGTCTAATGAGTATCTGATAGTCGGTATAGACATTGCCAAAGACAAGCATCACGCTTTTATGGGAACGACAACCGGAAAATCATTATTAAGAAAACTGATCTTTGAAAACAACATAGATGGCTTTTCTCGGCTGCTGAAGACAGTCGATGAAATCAAAGTTCAAAACGGCCTTTCCAAAATTGTCTATGGACTGGAGCCCACCGGCAATTACCATAAGCCATTGGCCATGCACTTAATCCGTTGTGACTGCGATGTTGTGCTGGTTGCTGGCCAAGCTGTCAAATACAACAGGCAGCTTCTGGATGGGCGCTGGGATAAAAACGATACAAAAGATGCGGCTAATGTCGCAGACCTGGTTTCCAGGGGAAAATGCCTTTACTATGATTGTCCGTCACAAAGCATCATTGAGATCCGTGCTTTACTGTCATTGAGAAGACGCCTGAAAAAAGAAGAGCACAGTCTTCGGATGCGAATCAGAAACAATCTGCTGGCTCAATATTTTCCTGAATTAGATAGCTTTTACAGTGCTTGTGAGAGTGAAACACTGGCGATTGTGGGCTGGTGTCTAAGCCCTGATACGATTGCAGGAATGGAATTTGGTGAGTTCTTTCAGATGGTAACGACAACACGTCGCGGGACAGCCCAGACGCTCAGGCTGCGCAAAATCCATGGCTTGGCAAATGAATCTATTGGTTCTCCTATGGGGCCTGCAAGTGAATATGAAGCAGAGCTTCTTGTTGAAAAACTTAAGCAGGTGCGTAGTCAGATAAAAGAAACCAATGATTTAATCGAAGATTTTTGTCTTAAATTTCCTGAATATAGCTATCTTTTAACTATACCTGGCTTTGGCCCTTACATATCGGCCAGAGTGTTGGCATCGATTGGAGATCCTTTTCGATTTCAAAACCAAAAACAGCTTATCAAAATGTCTGGATATGATTTGTGTGCAAATCGGAGCGGAAGAACAAGTGACACAGCGATTCCGGTAATATCCAAAAAAGGCAACAGCGAGCTTCGGTATGCCTTATACCAGGCAGCTAACGTAGCAGCCGCAAGAGTTGATCTGTTCAGAACATACTTTACCAAACTTCTTCGTGGAAGAGAACGTGAGCGTGGGATTAAAACAAAAATGCACGTTAAGCTGGCCGCAAAAATGCTGGTGATCGCCTGGACTTTAATGAAAAAAAGGGAAGTATTTAATCCTGATTATATAAATATAGAATAGACGATTTTACACTTTCGGCGAGAGAGCTCGATTAAGGACGTCGGGGCTTTAGACCTCTGGAGGGACAATACTGGGCCTCTCACTGAACTTTGGACTCTGGATAAAAGAGAAGTACGCCCAAAAATCAGCCACGTTTCTATTTTATTGCGTAGCTTGGGTTTAATACCCCGCCCCTTGGGGCGCTTCAAAAAAAACTACTTTTTGTTTGATACCCCGTCCGCTTGCGGCGGGGTAGTTCATTGATTTAATTAGTTTATTAAAAACGCACACTTTATGCTTGCCAGAAGGATTGTAGGATGTCTCACAGCCTTTACGCTCTTTCCCCTTAGTTTTGCTGACTGGACCCCAGGTATTTGGTGAGCAGGCAATGACAACTGCCTTGCTGGATCGCCTCACCCATAAGGCCAGGATAATCAACTGCATATGGTAGAGCTATCGACTCAAACAAAGCATTGAATACGGCAACACAGGATAAACAGATGGAGAGGCTACCAACTTAAGGCGGAACACCTTGTAATCTCAAGGAGTTACAGTAGGGTGGGCACTGCCAGCCAATATATGGAATTTGCAGAAATCGCCCATTGATGCTGGGCATTGTCCACCCTACAAATTGTCCCGCTTTAAGTTGGTAGCCGATGGAGATTAGTGAATTTGAAATGTTCAAGGAAAAAGTGGAGAAAAGCATAGGAAGATCTATCAGTATAAGCGAGCTTATGGTGGCTATAGATGATCCTGGGATTATTGATAGTGTTGTCCGGCGAATAGTTTCTATCAGTCGTAAAATTGATAAACATTCCTGCCTTAATATAGATGGTTGGACAGTCAGGCTAAGCTTAGATGGATATTATAGAATGTATAAAACATTAGATGGGAGGACAGAAAGCCTTTACCTTGGCAAAAGTTTGGATTTTAAAAAGGCCAGGCGTAAAATAGCAAGAAAGGAAAAAGAGCTTAATATCTTCTTTTAGGTAAAGTCATATACAAATCTATAGGACATAGAAAAAATCAACCCCAGAGTTGTCTAATATGAAAAATTAGACAAAAGTACCCTAAATTTTAACGATTCAAAAAAGATCTGAAAAAACAATAAGATAGCTCATTAGCAAGAAGAATGACAAAAATAAAGCTGAACATGCAGAATTTATATATAACCAATTAAACCGGATGAAGGCAATGTGGCCTCCATCTATCACTAATTTTAAACTCAGGGTGGTCAAGTTAGCACAGGTGGCCAATTTTCGGTTGTCATTTCTATGGAAGAGAACGTGAGCATGGGATTAAAACAAAGATACGCGTTAAACTGACTGCAAAAATGCTGGTGATCGCCTGGACTTTGATGAAAAAAAGGAAAGTATTTAATCCTGATTATCTAAATATATAATAGACGATTTTACACATTCGGCGAGAGAGCTCGATTAAGGACGTCGGGGCTTTAGACCTCTGGAGGGACAATGCTGGGCCTCTCACTGAACTTTGGACTCTGGATAAGGGATGATTAGCGGCAGCATTTAGTTGCGGCATGCTGGATAATCGTAACGATCAGATGCGTGGTTCGCGATAGTGGGAGATTCGCCGAAAATTTTTTTGATAAACTATAAGGAGAAGTACGCCTAAAAATCAGTCGCGTTTCTATCTTATTGATTTAATTAATTTATTAAAAACGCACACTTTATGCTTGACAGAAGGATTATAGGATGTCCCTGTATTTTTAACGGCCAGTTCATGGCCCTGCATATTACATATATATCTCGCTGAGTCCAGCTTTTTCTTAAAAAAATTTATGCAACTTTTTTGTGTTACACCCGATTGAGGATCGATACGATGCTTTGATAGTTGATGAAGGCCAAGATTTCGAAGATAACTGGTGGCTACCTTTGCAAGAGCTGTTAGACGACCCTGACGAAGGAATGTT
>JAFDFV010000283.1 GCA_019309665.1 Deltaproteobacteria bacterium
TAATCGAATGGCTGATGAATGTTATGAACGAAATAAAACATTAGATGAAAAATCAAAAATTAATGAACTTAAACGATTATTAAAGGAAAACCTGTACGGAATTGATGTTAACCCGACTGCCTGCCGCATCACATGTTTCAGCCTTTATATCGCATTTTTGGATCAATTTGAACCACGCTATTTGCACAAACTTCAAAATAGAAACGGAAAAATACTGCCAAAACTTCTCGCGTATGAAGATCAACAATGGCAAAATATTAAACGTGCCAGTATTTTCCAAGGAAATTTTTTTCAGCATGACCTTCCTATTCCAGACCACTTTGATATAATTATAGGCAATCCTCCTTGGCCCGGACGAACATCTAAGCCTGATGAAGTTCTCATACATTGGTTAGAGGATGAGAATCACAATCCTTTGCTTCGTGACTTGTATCTTCCTGTACAAAAAACATATCGTAAAAGTGTTTTCTTTCCGTCAAATCAAGTCGCTCATGCCTTCATGTGGAAAGCACAGCTTCATCTTAAAAAATCCGGCAACTGCTGTATGCTTCTACCCTCAGAAGTGCTGCTAAATAAAACCGATGTTTTTCAGAAAGAGTGGTTTAAAAGAGCTACTGTAGACAAAATTATCCATTTGGCTGACTATAGGCGCTTATTATTTGAAAAGGCAATTCGTCCATGTTTTATAGCATGTTTTAATTCCAATATACCTGATATAGATTCTCATGAAATTGATTATGTAGTTCCAAAATACTTGGGACAAGACCCTGTGGTCGGTAAAATACCGGTCACTTCTGATGATTGTGTTACCATCCTTTTGAAAGATGTGATTGATGCGACAGAGGCAAAAGAAGCTTCTGTTCTATGGAAAAGTCGTTATTCAGGATCGTCTCGTGATTGGAGGTTGATTAATTATTTGCAAAATTTATCCTCCCTTAGCAAACTCGCCGGTCCACCAAAGTCAAATAAACCCTGGAAAACAGGTAAGGGATTTCAAGTTTGGTATAAAGCCGGATATGACCGTAATCCTGAAACATATGGTGACCCCAAACCAATACCTGGCAAACTTGATGATCTGTTTATTGAAGCAAAAAATAAAAAAGCAAAATTTATCGCATTATTAAGTGACTGCATAACCCTTAAAAAAAAGCTTGAAACGGCACGATATAAAGATAGTAATTTACCTGATTCAGAACGGCATGCCTCTTCAAAAGGATTCCGTCGAAGCCCTGAAAAATGTATTTTCGAACCCCCAATGGTTCTAATTAACAAAGGGTTTAATCGTTTTTTATTTTCTGACTTTTTTGTTTTTTATCAAGACTCTGTAACGGGGATATCCGGGCCGGATAAAGATAAAGATCTCCTTATCTTCCTGTCGGTTTATATTAAGTCCCAACTGGCCTCATATTTTCAGTATCATACATCGGGTAGCTGGGGAATAGAAAGAACCGAAGTTAGGCTACACGAATTGCTAAGACTCCCCTTTCCTACACCTGAAAATATGGGAATGAATAAAAAGAAAGCACAGCAGGTTGTAAAAAAAGTTGCTTCAAAAGTGAGAGACTTTAAAAAAGAATTGGAAGAACTCTATCAGGAATATGAAGATTTTCAACACGGTTTTAGGCTTCATGGCGATACGTTTGACGAAGTTCGCCAAATAAAATCCAAAGATCTGTCACAAGAGCTTGAACCTTTTGTATGTGAATATTTTGGGCTTACCAAAGAAGAAATTGCTTTGATCGAAGATACATGTGAAATTTATGAGAAGAGCGCAACACCCGAACGCCATGATAAACCTATAAAAACCTTAGATAAAACCACGATTGATGATCGTTCACGATACTCAAAATGGTTATGCAACACACTCAACAACTGGATGCTGGAAGCATGGAAACCTGATCATCCATCTTATTTCTTCTGTGCGGAATCAACCAAGTTTAACACATTGGGCCAAGTATTAATCACCCTTTACAAAACAAAAAGCAAAAAAAAGAGTGTCGAGGTTGACCCTGAACGTAAAGAAATTGTTACTGCTCTAAAAAGAATTTCAGAAGCATCGATAAGTGAACGAGGCAGTCTTACTTATTTAAGAGGAATTATTTTTGCAGAAAACGATAAGATTCATATTTTAAAACCGGATATGCTTGGTAAATGGACCCGAACCGCAGCTTTGAATGATGCCCAGGATCTTTTTGATCGGATTATCACCTCCCCGAAGAGGAATCCATGGACGTAATTGGCGATTTTGGCCCTTTTGCTGATACCTTTCCTCCAAGTCGTTTGCCGTGGTTATTTAGTATAATTATTAAAGAATGGAATAATTTTTCCAGAACAACTCGAAACCCGTTAGAGAACAGAATTACAAAACCTTTTGTCGGCCATCTGCAATCTTGCCGGGAAAATCGTTCACGCCCATTCATTTTTGATGCAAATGTCAAGCTTTTGGACCCAGGAAAAGACACTGAAATTGGTGAACTTGACATCCGGGTCATGCATGGCAAACGTCCAAAAGTGTTCTTTGCCTTTGAATGCAAACGGTTAAATGTAATTCGCAATGGTAAATACTCCAGTCTATCTGGAGAATATGTTGGGAAAGATGGCATGGGCTGTTTTCTTTCCGGACAATATGACGGCGGCAGCGATTGTGGGGGAATGATTGGCTATGTGATGGATAATGATGTCAAAAAGGCTATATCTGCCATAAACAAAGCTTTAAAGACATATAAGAATACTCTTAAAATAAAACAACCTGTGAAACTTAAGATGTCACCTCTGCTGAGTGAAAAGAACAATCCGTGTTATGAAACCGTCCACATGAATATTGAAAATGATTTTACAATATATCATGTGATTTTGCCATATGATGTGAATGGGTATTGAATCAGTGGCCTCCAAACCGAATACAAGCAGGCCACGTAGAGAGCATAAGGTGTACCCCCATATCTCCTGAGGAAATTGCCGATCACAGCCATAAATTAATCCGCTTGGTCAGACGCCCGTTGCGCTGGTCATTCTTCAACATAATTTCAACTTTGACTCCGGATGTTATATCCTGCCGGGCACTGCCCTGTATCAGTTAAAAGCAAACGGCTAATAGCCTATGATGGCAAATAACAGTTGGATTCACGGGAAGCTTTTCTATTATGGGGGGGTCGGGATAGAATTGCGGTGCACACACCCTACAGACAGTTTCCGACCCGCACCCTTTCGGTTATGCGACGGCTAATGTCGTGTCATGTGTGAAATATCGTATCAGGCACTCGTCATTCCCACGGTGGGGATCCATTGTTTCCGGCTGCTTCGGCGCTTCAGGATTCCCGCTTCCGAAGGAATGACGGTCATCTTTGCGACATTATATAGATGACAGGACGCTATACGTCCCCCTTTTGCCTTATTTTTTACCCCAGTCTTTAAGTTCTGCTCCTTGATACTCCTCCTGTTGCCCTGAATGCTTTTTGACTTCGCTGTCTTCCCTCAACTTTAAGTGGCGTTCCCGAGCCGCCTGTACATCCTCCAATGCCTTTTTCAAGGCCAGTCCAATGGCATTGCTTTTATCTATCTGTCCGGGTTTAAATTCAGGTCGAATACCATCCTCGGCGATATCTTCAGCAAAGTGCGCAAGCTGTTTCATTTTTTCCATGGCTTGGTCCATGATTTTCCAGCCCATGTTTTCATCTTGTTGGAAAACCCAGGAAGTGCGGAGATGTTGCAGCATCTCCGTATATTTACTTGTAACTTCTGCCTGCAGCTTATCTAACAATTCCTTAGGTAATTCACTTTCTTCTTCAGGAAGACCTGCCGCTTCTTCCGGTCTTAACTTATCGAGTTTTCGTTGAAACTTCCTGGCATGGATGGCAGATTCCCATGCCTCTCTTTGGAGGACACGCCTGATGTGAAGATCATCAATTTTATTCACTTCTTCGTTGTAATGAGGTATAAGTTTCTCCTCGTATTCGATGTAGGATCTGAGCATCGTGGCCCGGCTGGTCGGATCATAGGGGTATGGAGCAGGTGTAAAGTTGGGCTCACCTCCCAGTTTGCCTATGATCATCCCCAGCCAGTGCATATGCCACATCTCCTCCCTGGTGATGGAAAGGAGGCTCGCACCCAGAGGCGTATCTTC
>JAFDFV010000284.1 GCA_019309665.1 Deltaproteobacteria bacterium
AAACAGCCTGACCAAAGAGCTCGAATTTCATGTCTTTTTCAGAAGCCTCCTGCGCCGCATATCGCTCCTTTCATACTTTCACTGCAACCACAGGATAGATGACAGCGGATTCAAGGATATCATTGAACAGGCCAGGAAAATCAAGACCATCAAACGCTCGCTCTACTGGCACGACTGGGAACGGTATTCCAACCGCCAGGAGACCCGGATGAAGATGGGGGGATTTATGGGTGAGATTACATATGAAGGAGAGTTAAAGAAGTTCTGGCCTTATATCAAGCTGGGGGAGTATGTGCATGTGGAAAAGGGGAGTGGATTTGGGTTGGGGAGGTGCAGGATAGAGGAGTGACTATGAATTACAGAAAACCTATCCGCTTAACAGATGAAAGATGGTGTCACACATTACAGAAGAACATTGCAAGTTGGCAGAAATGCGTTTGGAAGGCGGAGATGGTGAGAATATAGCCGCTTCAGGTATAATCGAATTCAAACCAGGAAAAACTCACGCATAAGATATCGTAAAGAAAGAACTTGCCATGGATGAAAACAATAGTAACGGGTTGACGAGTACTATCTGATCTTTTGACAATATCTTGCAATGTTCTTTCTTAACAATATCTAATGCACTCAAACAGTTTCCTGTTTTGAATTCGATCACACCTGATGCTCTTTCCTCAGCCACAGCCGGTTAATGTTGTATAAAAATTAGTTTGTAAATTTTTGTTATGAGGAAGATTGTGCGGGAGGGGAAGGTGTTGGGTGGAATAGCTGGTGGTGGAATGGGGATGTCTGTCGGTTTTTGCTGTTGCTGCTGAGTTTTGATGCATAAACGAAGAGGCTGCTTTTTTCAACCACAAAGAACACGAAGATAAAATCATTCATGTGAACAATACCAATGAAAAAAGCTTGGAAGTTCATTTTTGCACTCGTGGCTGTGCTAAACATTCCAGTATGGTCATATATTCAGAGAACAAAACATGCTATTTGGCTGGGTGTGCCGTTATCCATGTTTTTGTCTTTGCCATTACTATTGTGGTTTGTAAAACAAGGAATTTATAAAAAAGTAGAAAAAATTCTTAAAGAGCATGGCGATAACAACTCCTATCTTGAACAACTTGGCGGACTATCTAAAAAATATTGGTGGTCTTCAGTTTGTGTTAGAAAAGCTCTTGTTCAAATTGCTGGTTCAAAAGACCAATCAATAGAATGCATAAAACGTGCTATAGATGGACTATCGATAAGCAAACACAAAGCGATCGAACCTCTATCTGATTTTTTACATAATATTAATTATGATTCGAGAATACGTTCTGTTGCTGCACAAGGACTATCTAAATCCAAAATTTCTGGGGTAGAGGATGTTTTAATCAAAGCCGCCTTTAAGGGTAACCATCAACGTGTTGTTAAATCAGCAATTAGCGGTTTAAAAAACTTTCCGGATAGTTTGCCATACTTGTATCGTTTTATTCACCATGATGATCCTCAAAATAGGCATACTACTATGAAGACCATCCGTGATATAGTGAAAAAAGATAAGATAATAGAAGCAATTCGGCCTATTAAGAACGCGCTCTTTAATGAAACAGAAAATGAAATATCCAAAATTGCTATAGAGATATTGCAAAATATCGGTGGCAATGATGCCATATTCGCCATGAACAGTGTTCTCAATAAATGGTTAATTTTAGACAAATTGTCCCCTGATGCAAGTATAGTAAAAAAAATCTCTACGGCTATAGCTAATACAAGGAGAGAGCAATAATGCAAAAATTAGAATTAAGTCTTCGTACTCTTACACCGCTTTGGACCGGAAACATTAGCGGAAATAGCATCCATATCCGTGAAACAGGTTTACTTGGGAGTCTTCGTTGGTGGTACGAGGGTATTATTCGTGGGATGGGCGGCAGTGTTTGCGATCCTTTACCAGAAGGCCATTGCGAGTTTAAACAGGAAAAGCCGGAACCGCCGGAGCAACAATTGTGTCCGGCTTGTCTGCTGTTTGGCTGCACCGGGTGGCAACGCCGTTTTCGGCTGGAAGTCACAGATCTTGAGCCGATTCCTCTATTTTTTGTAGCCAGCAGCGGTGTCTATCAGACATCGGGGAATTGGTTATGGCGTATGTTTGGCGCTGACGAAGCCGGCGGGAAAAAGCAAGGACGAGGGTCTTCGACTAAATTCACCTTTGGAGTCCAGGCATTGTGGGGTACCGAAACAAAACTGCGCATTATTCCTCTCAAAGCATTTCAAGGGAACATTTCGGCACAACTATCCTATTTGCTGAACATTATCTCAAAATGGGGGGCGCTTGGCGCCAAGACTCAAAATGGATTTGGCCAAGTAATTGTAAATGGATTAAACGAAGATCTGATTACTAATGGTTGTCAGGAGCTAAAAGTAGTTGCGGCTAGCAGTCAAGTGAATCACAACAAAAATAATATTAGTCAAAATCAATTGAAAAATTATTTCGATCTTAGACGGTTTTTTTCTCGAATTTATGAGATTGGTCATGATAATCCATACAAAACAGCAGGCAAACTTATCGGTGATCCATGTGGTTTTAATTATCAAGACTTCTTTATCCCCTGCGCATTTGATATCCGTTACAAAAGTCGTTCCCGTAATCCCTTTACTGGGCAGGGAGAGGATTTTGGTATGCGCCCCTGGTTTAAAAATAAAAAGCAGTATGACTCCAAAGCCACAGACATTCTTTTCGGAAAAAGCAAAGCACGTACAGATGAAGATTGTTCCGGCGGTCGGATCGGTGTTAGCCATCTTTACCGCAAACAAAGGGATGGTTCTTTTTATGTGAAGATATGGGGTCATGTTCCTGATAGCTTGGGCATTGAACCGGAAGATGTGGCCCGCGAAATAGATATGTTTGTGCAGACCATGTTTCGCGGAGCTAAACTTAGAACTGAATTCAAGCAAAAGGAGGCTCTCGGATCATGAAATGGGAACATCAAACCGTTTATGGTTCTCCAAATATAGAAACCATGAGTCAGATCATGCAAGAGCGTAATATTGACCCTTTTACACGAACCTCACTGCTGACATCCGCACTGGCAACGCCATTCAAGGAGCTGGCGCGCGCTCATTATCAAGTATTGATTAAAAACGGCAAGTTTCGATCTCAGGGCATCATGCCGGAATATAATCATTTAACAACTCTTGGATTGGATTTTTCTTCCATCAAAGCAATAGATATACTACCAAAATATTCTTGGTCTCTTACCTTTAAGTTTTGCCTGGCCAAACCCCAATGTCATCCAATTTTATTTTTTCTCTAATTATCTTTCTGGAATCATTATCTAAATTTTTTGCTTAAATTTTTTACTTTGCCATGAGAACCTAACAATACACTACTGTCCCTATGCGAAAAAAATGACAAAGGTTTAAGAAATGGCAAATATTATATCAAAGATAGATTCTGTTAAGATGCAATCTGTGAGAATCTTGAATGGAAAACACCTGCCGGATCTCTGAAAGTGAATTCTTGCCTAAGTTTACTGAGCAATCTGGAAAAACAGGGTAAAGTTAAGCTAAGACCACTTGAGAAACGGGTACATACACCCAAGCCACTTAAGAAGGAGAAAGATCTTTTTGACATCACGGACAAGTCAGATATTAAGGGGAGTGTTCAAGATTATCAAGTTTTGCTTAAGCAAGTTATTGAAGATAATCTGCACGTAGAATGGAATGACCTGATACAACGTTACCACTATTTGGGTTATAAAAAGTTATTTGGCTCAAGTATTAAATATTTCATATATCTTGATGGAGTATCAGATCCAGTTGGA
>JAFDFV010000037.1 GCA_019309665.1 Deltaproteobacteria bacterium
GTGAACCGTAAACCGTTACTTAATATATCCTTCGATCATTACATCATCACCAAAACGGTGAACATTTATATTTTTGACTGGAATGCAATTTTTCATTAAATCAGGTCCTGGCCCCATGCACATGGGGATACCATCATCTCCTCCAAGAATTTTTGGAGCATAAAAAAATATTGCCTTATCAACTATTCCCGCCGAAAGCGCAGATGCATTAACCCGGCTTCCACCTTCAATCAGCAGACTTGTTATGCCCAGAGTCCCAAGTTGTACCATAAGTGAAGCAAGATCTATAAGGCCGTCCCTTACCGGAGCTACAATAATTTTAGCGCCTTTTTTTTCTATTCTGTTTTTTTTATCTTCCGAAACGGAACTACAAGTTATTATAATTGTATCGGAATCAGAATCAAGCTGCAATACCCTGGCCTCCTCAGATATAGAAAGGTTGGTATCAAGTATTATTCTGGCAGGGTCCAAACCATTTATATCGTCCAAACGGGTGGTCAAGCTGGGATTGTCAATTTTAACGGTATTAACACCGACCATAATTGCATCTGCAGCATGACGAAGCTTATGGACAAATCTTCTTGATTCTTCACCTGAAACCCATCTGGCATCACCTGTTCTGGTTGCAATACGTCCATCCAAAGTAGCCGCACATTTTAAAGTTACAAACGGAGAACCGGTTTCGACAAATTTTATAAAAGCCTCATTTAGTTTTTTTGCTTCATCCTCACAAATTCCAAGAGTAACATCTATGCCTTTATTTTTTAAATAATCTATACCGCCTCCCTTAACATTGGGATTTGGGTCTTTCATTGCAATGACTACTCTCTTTATGCCGGCCTCTGCAATTTTTAAAGTGCATGGTAGTGTACGGCCAGTATGATTGCATGGCTCAAGTGTAACATAAAGTGTCCCGCCTGATGCTAAGCTCTTTGCATCATTAATAGCATTGATTTCCGCATGAGCTTTGCCGACAGCTTTATGGTATCCCTTACCAGCAATTTTGCCGTCTTTAATAATAACCGCTCCGACCATGGGGTTCGGCGATGTAAAGCCCAATCCCTTCTCGGCAAGCTCAAGTGCCATTTTCATGAAATACTTATCGTCCATAATACTTATACTTTGCACAGCTATAAACTACGCTTTTTGAAACAGTCAGGATTATAAGGGCTCTGTCAAAAGGAAAAAAACATAATAAAAAGCAGAAGTTAAGACCTTCCGAGGTATAGTTTATATTCTGATAAACCTACTGTTTGCTTAGAAGGTTTTTCAGCTCAGAAACAAAATCATTTACATCTTTGAATTCTCTGTAAACCGATGCAAATCTGACATATGCGACATCATCTATCTCATGTAGCTTTGCCATAACCCTTTCGCCGATAGTTGATGAAGGGATTTCTTTTTCACCGGTTTCTCTAAGATCTTGCTCCAGATCTTCAATAAACTCCTCAATGACATTAATGCTGATGTTGCGTTTTTCGCAGGCTCTCTTCATGCCCGCACCTACATTCTCCCTGTTGAAAACCTCTCGGCGTCCATCCTTCTTGATAATCATAATAGGAATTTCTTCAATATGTTCGTAGGTAGTAAAACGCCTGCTGCATTCAATACACTCTCGGCGTCTTCGTATTACATTACCGTCCCTGCTTAATCTTGAATCTATAACCTTGTTGTTGATTTCTCCACAAAATGGACACTTCATGAATTTTCCCTGTATTTTATTAGTTCAACATTTGCTTCTTTAAACATCCCTATTGACATGGCATCCGGATATCCCGAATGATAATAGATTTTAGTTATGCCGGCATTTATTAGCATTTTAGCACATATTAAACATGGCTGATTAGTACAGAAAAGCGTTGCATCTTTTATAGAAACGCCATGTAATGCAGCCTGAATAATAGCATTTTGCTCTGCATGGATGCCACGACACAGCTCATGCCTTTCACCAGATGCTATGTTCAATTTTTCACGAAGACAGCCAATGTCAAGACAGTGCTTAAGCCCGGAAGGGGCTCCGTTATATCCGGTAGATAGTATTCTTTTATCCTTAACGAGCAAAGCACCAACCGCTCGTCTGCGACATGTTGAACGTTTTGCAACAAGGTGGGCAATATCCATAAAATAGGTTTCCCATGAAGGTCGCGTACGATTATCTGACATTTTATTATCTGAAATGTTATTATATTATTTGTTTATCTATATACGCCATAAAGCATCATTCTGCAATCTGTTGCTAATTAATAATCGGAAAATTATTACAAAGCTTGCCGGTCTTATGTCTGGCAGTATCAATTACCTTGTCATTATTATGATTTTTGAGAACATCAATAATGATTTCCGCAATAATTTCCATCTCAGGCTCTTTCATACCTCTTGTAGTTATAGCAGGTGTACCTATTCTTATACCACTTGTTACAAAAGGACTTAACTTTTCAAAAGGTATGGAATTTTTGTTGACCGTAATGCCCGCTCGGCCCAATACTTCTTCAGCATCTTTTCCAGTGATGTTGAAATTTCTCAAATCAGCAAGCACCATGTGGTTATCTGTGCCGTCAGATATAAGCTTTACGCCGCTTTTCATTAAATTTTCTGCAAGAGCATTTGCATTTTTTACTACATTAATCTGATATGTCCTGAAATCTTCACTAAGGGCTTCCTTAAAGGCAACCGCTTTGGCCGCAATGATATGCATCATTGGTCCGCCCTGTATCCCAGGGAAAACCTGTTTGTTCAACTTAGTACCGTAGTCTGTTTTGGCTAATATTAACCCGCCCCTGGGTCCTCTGAGGGTTTTGTGGGTTGTGGAAGTTACAACATCAGCAAATGGAATAGGAGATGGATGAACTCCCGCTGCTACCAATCCGGCTATATGAGCCATATCTACAACGAGATAAGCGCCGACTAATTCAGAAATTTCAGCAAATTTTTTAAAATCTATTATACGCGGATAGGCACTTGCACCGGCAATAATCATCTTTGGTCTATGTTTTTTCGCCAGTAAAGCTACTTCTTCATAGTCGATTCTTCCTGTATCTTTTTTTACTCCATAGTGAACAAAATTATAAAGTCTGCCTGAAAAACTTACAGGACTTCCGTGAGTAAGGTGCCCGCCATGAGAGAGAGCCATGCCAAGAACGGCATCGCCTGGATTTAAAAGTGCAAAATATACCGCCATATTGGCCTGGGACCCTGAATGAGGCTGTACATTGGCATACGCTGCATTGAAAAGTTTTTTAGCTCTTTTGACGGCCAGTCTTTCGGCAACATCAACGTATTCACAACCTCCATAATAGCGCTTATCGGGATATCCTTCGGCATATTTATTCGTTAGCACACTGCCCTGAACAGCCATAACCGCCCGGCTTGCAATATTCTCTGAAGCTATAAGTTCCAAGGTGTTGCTTTGCCTGTCAATCTCCTTTGCAATTGCATCGGCAATATCAGGATCTATATTTGAAATATCTTTTAAATCCAATTGTCATCCCTTTTTCTATAAGACTTTCAGATAATTAATTTCACAAGGCCAGAGGGAGAAAGGCGTATTAGTTATACGTCGACGACTGATAACACAGTGAAATTATTTATCTGAAAGTCTATATCTGGTCAAACTTGTTTATTCTGTGTAGATGTCGCCCGCCTTCAAAGGGTGTTTCAAGCCATGCTTCAAGCATTGCTATAGCAAGAGATTCCCCTGTAACGCGCCCTCCTATAACCAATATATTGGAATTGTTGTGACGTCTGCTCATAATAGCTGAAAAAAGATCGTTACAAAGAGCGGCTCTTACATGCGGGAATCTGTTGGCAACCATTGACATTCCTAACCCTGTCCCACAGAGAAGTATCCCGCGCTCAAATTTTCCCTTTGAAACCGCTGAGGCAACCTTGATTCCAAAATCCGGATAATCTACTGAATCCTTACTATCAGTGCCGACATCTTCAACGTCAATGCCGTTTTCAATGATATAAGCCTTGATCTTTTCCTTCAAATGATAAGCAGCATGATCACTGCCTATAATAACAGGTGTTTTATTTTTATACATTTTTAACTCAATAGTATAGGAAAGTCCATTTTTTGTCTAATAAATTCGGTAGTATAAGATAGATGGGCAAACAGTGCCTAAAGTATATTAAAGTGCCTAAAATGCCTAAAGTTGTGGTACGCCTTCGGCGTGCTAATTGATAATATAGGAATAGAAACTGTTACACTTCCATATGCATTAATGACTCAAGAAATCTTTAGGAACGTGGACGAAATAACTTCCAAATCTATGCGCCTACTTGGGAAAGTTATTTCGTACACGTTCCTTATATAAAATGGCAGAATACCTTAACTTTAGGCACTTTAAATACTTTAGCTCACTTTAGGCACTTCTTTTCCGCACCGAAGGTGCGTTATGGTATTTTCTAAAAACAAGTGACGCATTTGTCCCTCCAAAACCAAAAGAATTGGACATCGCAATCTCAACTTTTTTCCTACGTGCAGTGTTAGCAACATAATCAAGATCGCACTCTTCGGAAGGGTTATCAAAATTTATAGTCGGAGGAATAATATCTTCATTGATTGCAAGAGTTGTGAAAACCGACTCAATTCCGCCGGCACCACCTAGCAGGTGTCCGGTCATAGATTTGGTTGAACTTATCGCTACCGAATAAGCCTTGTCTTTGAATACCTGTTTGATTGCCATTGTTTCATAAAGATCGTTAAGCTGTGTTGATGTGCCATGAGCATTAATGTAATCGACCTCGTTATAGGAAATTTCTGCATTATCAAGAGCGGCCTGAATACACCTTGCGGCGCCCTCTCCATCAGGTGAAGGAGCGCTCATATGATATCCGTCTCCGCTCATACCATATCCACAAACCTCAGCATAAATACGAGCCCCCCTTTCCAATGCCCCTTCGAGAGTTTCAAGAATAAGAATACCGCTTCCTTCACCCACAATAAAACCATCACGATCGCGGTCAAAGGGGCGCGATGCTTTTTCAGGATCATCATTACGTGTTGACAGAGCTTTCATAGCATTAAAACCAGCGATACAGGTTGGTGTAATAACAGCCTCAACACCTCCTGTTATCATAACATCTGCTGCGCCTCTTTTTATGATTTCGAATGAATCGCCGACAGCATGTGTTCCTGCCGCACATGCAGTTGCAACTGAAGCATTCGGCCCCTTGGCGCCCAAATAAATAGAAACCATTCCAGGAGCCATGTTCCCAATCATCATAGGAATGAAAAACGGAGTTACTCTTTTTGGGCCCTTGGTATCAAGAACTCTTTGAGTTTCCTCCATTATAGAAAGTCCTCCCAAACCGCATCCTGTCAGGACTCCAGTCCTGTTTGCATTGGAGCTGTCGATTACCAAACCCGAATCTTCAAGCGCCATACGGGAAGCCGCAACAGCATAAGCAATAAACAACTGTGTACGTTTTGCGTCTTTTTTTGTAAGATAATCCTCTGGCTTAAAACCCTTTACTTCTCCTGCAATCTTTGTATCAAAATCTTTAGTATCAAACCTGGTAATCTCACTTATTCCTGATTTTCCGGCACAAAGCGCCGGCCAGGTATTTTCAACACCTATACCAAGAGGTGTTATCAGCCCTACGCCGGTAACAACTACCCGTCTATCCAAGAAAACCTCCTTTAAAAGTCACCTTTTTTCTTATTTAGTAACCGTGAACGGTTACCTTATTTACGAATGTTTATGAGTATATTCAATAGCATCCTTTACAGTCAGAATTTTTTCTGCATCCTCATCAGGAATATCTATGTCGAATTCTTCTTCCATTGACATTATAAGCTCAACCAGATCAAGCGAATCCGCCCCTAAATCATCCACAAACGATGCCTCGATCACAACTTCATCCAAATCAACACTTAACTTTTCTGCAATAATCTTTTTTACTTTATCCTCAACTGACATTAAGTTTTCTCCTTTCACATAAGAGACCTTTGAAAAATATTCAATAAGGTTTCACATATACATTCCACCGTTTACATGGATTACCTGACCTGTAATGTACGCTGCATCATCTGAAGCCAGAAATTTAACAGCAGCGGCAACATCTTCGGGCTGTCCCCCACGACCCATTGGTACTTGATCCAGCATAGCCTTCCTTGCCTTTTCAGGAAGCGCTGCCGTCATGTCTGTCTCAATAAAACCAGGAGCAACTGCATTTACAGTAACATTTCTGGCGGCAAGTTCTTTTGCCGCTGTTTTTGTCAGCCCAATTAATCCTGCCTTTGAAGCAGAATAATTCGCCTGTCCCGGGTTGCCGCTTACACCAACAACAGACGCTATATTTACTATACGGCCATAGCGCTGCTTCATCATGATTTTTGCGGCAAGTCTTGTGCAGGTAAATGCACCCTTTAAGTTTATATTTAACACCATATTCCAGTCGTTCTCTTTCATGCGAACCAAAAGCCCATCCTTGGTAATACCCGCATTGTTAACAAGAATATCTACACGACCGGTTTCATCAACTATTTTCTCAAAAAAAGCTTCAACCTCTTTTGCATTTGCGACATCGACACTCATGCTAACCGCCGAACTTCCCAGGTCGGCAACTAATCTTTCTGTATCCGCAGCAGCAGCCTCTTCAGCCTCGGGATTACCCGGAGAAAAATAGTTGAAATAGATTTGAGTATCCGGATTTGCCAGGGAAAGGCAAATAGATCGTCCAATACCTCTTGAAGCACCTGTGACAACAACAGTACGTTTTTCAGGCATAATTACCTCTCAAATAATATGTCCGCAACCATATCCATGTCTTTAATGACATTTTCATAGCTGCCAAGCAGTTTATTGTAAGAAATAGCCTCCATAAAATCAGAGACGATTTTTTGATCAAAAGCACCGGAGCCCATCAGTATCTTCAACATATTATGAGCTACGACCTGTGCTGCTTCATTTGCAAAAATCCTTGACATTGCCTTTATTTTTTTGGCTTTAGGATCCCCTGCTTCAACAAGTGATTTGGCCTTACGCGCCATGCTTGCTCCAACCTCCACATGTGTCATCATATCGGACAGGGCAAACATAATATCTTGTTTTCTGGTAAGCTTGTTATCATGTACGAGCATTATGGTATCATTAAGAGCTTTGGCGGCAAGCCCATAAAATTTGCATCCGGCATCATTCAGGGTATTATTCAATTCTTCCATCTCCGAAGATATGTCTCCGTAATATTTACCCTTTGTTTTCCGCGTAATTTTCCAGCGGAACGTACTGATTATATTTTGCTGAATTTCGCTGGTGCCTTCATAAATACAGGTAATTTTAACATCTCTTTTTATCTTTTCTACCTCAAATTCGTGAATGTATCCATAACCACCAAGCGCCTGTATGGCATCATCGGCTGCTTTGTTGGCGGCTTCAGTAGCAAAGAACTTGGCGATTGATCCTTCAACCTGCAGATCATCTTCCCCTGAATCCAATCTCTGGGCAACTTCTTCCATATAGGCTGTTGCAGCTTCGAGTCTTACAGCATTTGGAATAACCAGCTTGTGTGTATAACCCTGTTTTTCAGAAAGAGGAGAGCCGAACTGAACTCTCTCCTTAGCATATGAGATAGCTATATCGAGAGCTGCTTCGCCGGCGCCAAGACCCATAGCAGCAACCATAAGCCTTGTATATCCAAAAACCTTATTAGCCTGCCTCATCCCTTCTCCAGGAACACCACCAATAAGATTTTCAACTGGTACAAATACATCGGTAAATGAAAGAGGTGATGTATTTGACGCACGTATCCCGTGTTTTTCTTCACCCTTGCTCTGAACAAAACCTTCCGTGCCTTTCTCCACAATAAAAAATGATGGTCCATCCGGGGTATTGGCAAGAACTGTAATGAAATCAGCATATCCACCTGTTGATATAAACTGTTTGGTCCCGTTTATATTGTATCCAATGATCTCACCTGCATCGTTTGTTACAGGATCGGCCTTTGTTTTTAAGGCAGCAAGGTTGCTTCCGGCTCCAGCTTCAGTAACGGCATATGCTACAAGAGATTTCCCTTCAGCAATAGATCCAAGCCATTTATGCTTCTGCTCATCAGTAGCTCCAACCAGTATAGGGTCTGAACCAAGCTGAATAGCAAAAAAACCTGTTGCAATCCCTAAACATATATTTGATATTTCACGAATTACCTCACAGCAGTCACGTGCCCCTCCTCCTATACCTCCGTATTCTTCAGGTATAAACAGGAGTTGCAGACCGATATCCTCTCCAAGCAATTCACGGATCGTATCTTCAGGGAAAATTTCATTTTTATCAAATTCAAGAATTTTTTCTTTTGTAAGCAAGCGTTTCCTGAGCTGTCTTACAGTATCAATTATCATCTGCCTTGACTCAAGATCGAGACCTTTGAGGTTACGTCCAGGTGTTGATGTCGTCATATTTTAATCCTTTTCTATTTCAATAACAGTACGCTCCTTATACGTACCGCAGGAATGACATACATGATGTGAAAGTTTAGTTTCTCCGCACTGGGGGCAAGCGGTCAAATTGGGAGCCGTTGCTTTAATGTGGGCACGTCTGCTGTTCCGCTTTGACTTAGATTTTTTACGTTTTGGTACAGGCATGAGTAATCTCCTAACTATTTGTATTTATATGCTATATAATATAATTCACTACTTAATAATAAAGTAGTGACACTAGTAATTTAATTGAAAAAAATTGTCAAGAACTTTATTTTGTTGTAATATTTCAGCTTTTTGAAAATATATCCGCTTCAGCCGGCGTGGGAATGACGAGTCCCTGATACGATATTTCACGCATGACAAGATATTAGCTTGGCTGTATTGAAAAAAGTGCTGAATTAACTTGACTCAATTGTTAATTTTATTATAGACTTTCAGATAAATAATTTCACTGCGTTATCAGTCGTCGACGTATAACTAATACGTCTTCCTCCTTCTGGCCTTGTGAAATGAATTATCTGAAAGTCTATATATTTATTACAAAATAAGATTTTAATGAGGGATCGTCTAAAGGCAGGACGACGGGTTCTGGTCCCGTTAATCAAGGTTCGAATCCTTGTCCCTCAGCCAAATAATCTGAAACCTTTGAAAAATGTTCAATTTTGTTCAAGTTCAAGGAAGGCGAAAATTTTAAATGCAGGAATACATTGAGTATTTCGAGGCTTAAAATTTGAGCCTGACGCAAAAATTGGGCAAAAGGGGGCGTTTTGCAAAGGTCTCAAGCTGAGGGGTTATGAGTTTTTTCTTATAACCCCTTTTGACTTTTTTCTTACCTGAATTTTACAAGATTCAGGTATTATACTTTTGGGCCATTGTAATGGTATTTAAGGATATTTATATAAAATGACAAATTATGAACTGGCAAAACAGATTTACAGGGATTTATCACCTATTGCGCCAAAATTATCTGCCGCTCTTAACCGTGCATTAGTTGATATCGGCGAAGGATCAGTTTTATACGGCCTTGAAAAAGGAATGCACAAAGACGACGTTGTAACTTTTCATGAAAATGAAATTATCAACCTGGCAGGAACTGATCAGGCTAGTATAATTGCAAAAATTTCAGAAGTATTATTTCAGTTAGAGGGGCATACTTCCTGGAAAGTTATAGTTGACAAGAGGCCTGGCCCCAACAAAAAAAATATTGAGCTGTTTTATACGCTTATCAGAAGTAAGGATGCTTAGGGCTCGGTAAAAAATAACTTGGCATTTTTGCATCCCGACTTCACCATATCTTTAACCGATCTTCAATCGCAAAAGTCCTCGAAATAGCTCGCTATTCCTGCGGTTTTGCCCTGCGGTTTTGCTCAATCAGATCGATTAAATCTACGGCAAATTCGAGCGCAAATTCTACCAAGTTATTTTTTACCGAGCCCTTAGAAACAGTTCACGGTTAACAGTTTACAGTTGACGGTTGACGGTTGATCAAAGTATAAAGGTAAGCGTTCACGTTGAAATTGGAAATTTGGCCTTCATGCTTTTGTATTGTTCTTCCCAATTTCCAATTTCTATTTTAATCTCCCCCTACTTTCCAATTTTAAATTTCAAGCCGTGAACGGGTACTACTTTCCAAACTGTATGATTCTATTTTAACAAAAACTACACACTTTTCACATCATCTTATTTGAGAAAACTATAACCTAAAGGGATGTCCCGCATTCCCCTCTTTCCCATCCTTAGACCGAGCCTTATGTACTATCCTGAAACTATGTAATTTACTTCTCAATTTCACATATTTTCTATGAATTAGCATAGCTATCTTTGTTATATAATTAATGTAACTATTTAATATCTAAGGAATTACTTCAATAATAATATCAATGGCATGTTTTTTGCTGATATAAACCTTAAGAGAAAGATAGTAGTTAATTTTGACATAAAAAAGATCCGATTATGTATTTAGAATTTATGCAGCATGATATTAGCCCGGGTCGAAGGGAATACTCATGAAACATGAAAGAGGAAAACTCTTGAGCGCAGTTGCCTTTGATGCGATTTGTCATGGCATATCTCTGCTTGACACCGATTTAAACATACTTCTGGCTAACAAAACAGTTGAAAAATGGTACTCCCATGCCCTCCCTGTCATAGGCAGAAAATGTTACGAAGCCTACCATGGAAAAAGTAAATGTTGTGAGCTTTGCCCCGTGGAAAGATCTCTCAAGAACCATAGTGTTCAGCACGAAATCGTGCCCGTGGTTGAGCCGGATGGAGCGGAGGGATGGCGGGAGGTCTCCGCTTTTCCTGTTTTTGGTCAAAACGCAACTCTGACAGGTGTCGTTGTATGTGTTCGAGAGATTAAAGGCCGAAAAGAAGTAGAAGATCCACGAAAAGAGTACTGCGAGTTAGAAAAACATCTTCATGAACGAACAACAGAGCTTTCAAAAACCAAAAAAGAACTAGAGGCGACAATATCTAATCTCAAGAAGGCTGAAAAATACAAAAAGAAAACAAGTACGAAATTAAAGGAAACAAATACGGCTCTCAAGGTTTTGATGCAACAAAGAATCGAAGCCAAAACAGAGATTGAAGAGATGGTATTGCTGAATGCAAATGAACTAATTATGCCTTTTTTGGAAAGATTAAAAAAGAGTAGATTGAATAGCAAACAAAAGGCCTATGTAAATATCATCGAATCAAATTTGAATGATATTGTTGCGCCGTTGGTGCGCGAATTTTCCAAAATAAATTTGAAGCTCACTCACACGGAAATTCAGGTAACAAATCTTGTCAAGCAGGGTAAAACCACAAAAGAAATCGCAGAATTCATGAATCTGGCCACAAGTACAATCGACACTCACAGGAACAAAATCAGGAAGAAACTTTTCATAAAAAACAAAAAGATAAACCTTAGAACCCACCTTTTTT
>JAFDFV010000285.1 GCA_019309665.1 Deltaproteobacteria bacterium
CCTATTTTTCTTTTGGGTCATCTTGTTCTATTGGATGAATCGTGGAATATAAGCTGGTTTAATATTCCAGACGGGGTCGCAGACTGGATGACAATTATAGTTATTGCCGGGTGTATCTTTTACTTATATAGAAGATTAACAGACCCGGTGGTAAAAAACGTCACCGATGGTTCTGACTATCTCCTGCTGGCAATTACAGTTCTTCCATTTATAACCGGTTTCATTGCATACCATCAATTATTTGCCTATAAAACCATACTGATACTTCACATTCTTGCAGGTGAGACCATGCTGATAGCCATCCCTTTTACAAGGCTGAGCCACATGCTCTTTTTTGTTTTTACAAGAGCATTATTCGGGAGTGAACAGGGTTATTGGAAACATTCAAAGGACTGGTAAAATTTAACAGCAAAACAACAATGTTAAGGAGAATATTATGAAACCAACCATAGCAATAAGAGAACCGGTCGTAGATGATCTGATGGACCAGACCGAGAAAATACTCACCGAGGAACAAATAGAAAAAGTTATCAATGAAGTTATAGATCAAGAAACCGGCGTGCGTTTGCAAACTTACGTTAATACATGTATTCACTGCGGATTATGTGCAGAGGCATGTCATTGGTATCTTTCTAATGACCGGGATGTCAGTTTTGCTCCGGTTACAAAGGTAAAAGATACCATCTGGGTAATGCTGGAAAAAAAAGGAAAGGTTGACGCGGCATTTATCAAAAGATGCTCTCAAATCGCCCATACCGAATGTAATGTCTGCCGGCGTTGCGGCATGTATTGTCCGTTTGGAATCGATATCGCATATATGATGCTTGTTGTTCGCAGGATATGCGCAAAGCTGGAAATGGTGCCTCTTTACCTGCAGGATACGGTTAACAGCCATGCTGCCACAATGAACCAGATGTGGGTAAAACCGGATGAATGGATAGATACTCTCCAGTGGCAGGAAGAAGAAGCACAGGGATATGTACCAAGCGCCCGTTTGCCACTTGAAAAAGAAGGCGCTGAGATAATGTATTCAGTTATTGGGCCTGAGCCAAAATTTTTAGCCCAGCTCCTTGGCAATATCACGGTAATTATGAAAGTTGCAGGTCTTGACTGGACAATGCCTGCAACAGCCGGCTGGGATAACAGCAATATGGCTATGTATTCAGGGGACTTCGAGATCATGGCCAGGGTGGAAAGGCTTCATCATGAAACAGCCCAGAGGCTTAAGGTAAAAAAGATCGTCATGGGTGAATGCGGCCATGCATTCAGGGGGGGAGAATATGACGGACCTACCTGGCTGGGCTGGATGAGTCCGCCCATACCGATTGTTCATGCAGTAGCATTTTATTATGACCTGATCAAAAGCGGCAGAATCAAAATAGCAAAAAAAGTCGAAGGACCTGTTACTGCGCAGTACCCGTGCAATATTGTAAGAAACGCGGGATTGGGTTCAAAACTGCGATATATTATGAGTGCAGTGTGCGAAGATTTTGTAGATCTTATCCCAAATGACAGACATGCCTTCTGTTGCAATGCAGGCGGTGATACTATTAACTGTGGCCCGCCATGGAAGAAAATCCGGGTCCAGTCAGCTAAAATACAGTCGGAAAATTTTAAAAGAACCGGCGCTCATACCATTGTAACACCTTGCCACAACTGTCACAGTGGTGTTGAGGATATTGTTGACGGATATAAGCTTGGGATGCACGTCAAATTTTTTAGTGAGCTTTTGATTGAGGCAATGGAGATTCCAGAGCACCTGAAACCAAAGGAAGAATAAGCGGATGAATAAAACAATACTGTTATAAATCATAATATATTACCGCCAAGAACGCTAAGAAGCGCCAGGAAAAGAGTTTTAAAAATATAAATCCTTGCGTGACTTCGCGTTCTTAGCGGTAAAAAAATTATTTAGTTCCCCTCCAATCTTTTCTTCTGTTTCCACAATTATTTCTTTGGGTTTTTCCAACCCCTTATGTCCAGTTTATGGCCTGTCGTGAAATAAGAGTTGCATTTTCGCTATGGTTTCCACGTTTTAAACAGGCCACTTAAAGGAGCATCTATATGACTGTTAAAAAAGGACAAGAACTTAAACTTGAAATTTCCGGGCTGGCATTTGGCGGCAAAGGGATCGCGCACAAAGACGGGTTCACTGTTTTTGTTGACCATACCGTTCCGTTAGATATTGTAATTGCCCGCATAATAAAAAAGAAGAAGAACTTTGCTGTTGCCCGTGTTGTCGAGATGGTTGATGAATCACCATTCAGGATAAATCCTCCCTGTATATACAGCGGTCAGTGCGGAGGATGCAAATGGCAATTTTTAAAATATGACAAACAACTTGATTACAAGCGGCAGCATGTTATTGATTCACTTGAGCATATTGGGATGATAAAGGGAGTACCCGTCCATTCCACCATTTCATCGAAGCTGATTTATGGATACAGAAACAAGATGGAGTTTTCCTGCTCAGACAGGAGATGGCTTATGCCTGATGAAATGGGCATGGAAAATACGGATTTAGATTTTGCCCTTGGGCTTCATGTGCCGGGAACTTTTCACAAGGTGCTGGATACCAAAAAATGTCTGCTTCAACCCGCGCTTGGAAATAATATTCTCGATGATGTTAGAACCTATATCAAGGAGTCAAATGTTCCGGTATATGGGCTTCGGAGCCACATCGGCTTCTGGCGTTTTGTTATGCTGAGACATTCTGCGGCTTATGACCAGTGGATGGTAAATATAGTAACCGCGGAAGAATCCAGCAAGATTGTCAAGCCGTTATCCGACTTGTTAACAGCCAAATACCCGGAAATCGTATCTGTAATAAACAATATAAATACACGCAAGGCAGGCATTGCTGTTGGAGAGTACGAGATACTTCTTGCCGGCAGTCCATTTATAAAGGAAAAAATCGCTCTGTTTGAGTTTAAAATATCCGCAAATTCCTTTTTTCAGACTAATACATCGGGTGCTGAGATATTGTACGAAAAAGTCAAGGAATACGCCGGGCTGTCGGGGAAAGAGTATGTTGTTGACCTTTACAGCGGAGCAGGCACGATAGCTATTTTTCTTGCTGATTCAGCAAAGGAGTTGACAGGAATAGAAATTTCTAAAAGTGCGGTACAGGACGCGGAAGCTAATTGTTTATATAATGGAATTTCAAATTGTCGTTTTATCCTTGGCGATATAAAGGATTGTCTTGAGCATATAAAAAAGCCTGATGTTATGATAATTGATCCCCCGAGGACAGGGATGCATAAAAATGTGGTTAAACAGATTCTTGATATGGCTCCAGATAGAATTATCTATGTTTCCTGTAATCCAGCTACAATGGCAAGGGATCTCGGTATGATAAAAGACAATTACAAAGTATTGGAAGTGCAACCGCTTGATATGTTTCCGCATACATATCACATAGAGTCGGTTGCCA
>JAFDFV010000286.1 GCA_019309665.1 Deltaproteobacteria bacterium
GATAGTGAACTGCGAAATCTTGAAGCAATGATCCGGGACATCGGGCTTAATCCTGAAAAACATGCTAGTAATGAGAATGAAAACATGCGGAAAGATGGTGGAAGGATATGGGTTGCATGGACAAATAAGGCTATTTATGACAAGGATGGAAACATAGTAGAAATACTTTGCGTTGGTAATGATGTTACTGAGCGCAAGCTTCTTGAAAGGCAACTGCTTCAGGCCCTGAAGATGGAATCCATCGGGACTCTGGCCGGAGGCGTTGCCCACGACTTCAACAACCTGCTCATGGGGATACTTGGCAATGCATCCTTAATTCTGATGAATACCGATCCGGCAGATCCAAATTGCAACAGGCTGAAAAGCATAGAAAAACAGGTCGAAAGCGGCTCTAAGCTAACTTCGCAGCTTTTAGGGTATGCGAGGAAGGGAAAATATGAACTAAAGCACATTAATCTGAACCAGTTGGTGAAAGATACTTCTGAGCTTTTCAGTAGAACCAGAAAGGATATTTCGATTTATTTGGAGCTATCGCCTGATCTTTTTGTAGCTAAAGCAGATAAAGGTCAGATCGAACAGGTTTTGTGGAACCTGTATGTTAATGCGGCGGACGCTATGCCTGGTGGAGGCGATTTTATTTTGAAAACCTTTAATACAGACCACAAGAATATGAAGGGCAGGCTATATGTCCCCAAGGCTGGCAGGTATGTTGTGCTGGCTGTTACCGACACCGGGGTGGGCATGGACAAAAAGATCCGGCAACGAATATTTGATCCGTTTTTTACTACCAAAGATATGGGGCGAGGAACAGGGCTTGGCTTGGCCTCAGCCTATGGCATCGTAAAGGGCCACGATGGATACATTGATGTAGAATCCAGGAAGGGTGAGGGTGCCACCTTCAGCATTTATTTGCCTGCATCAGAAAAAAAGATTGAAAAAGCCGCCGAGATTACAGAAAAGTTGTTAAAGGGAACCGAAACTGTTCTTTTGGTAGATGATGAAGAGATTATCTTAGATGTAGGGCGGGATTTACTGAAAGTAATGGGCTGCAGAGTAATCACGGCCAGAGATGGACGTGAGGCAATTGAGATGTATCAGAAGAATCAGGATGACATAGACATTGTCATTTTAGACATGACCATGCCTAATATAAGTGGTAGCGATACCTATGACCGTATGAAGGAGATCAAGCCGGATATAAAGGTACTTCTTTCAAGCGGCTACAGCATAGACGGTCAGGCGACTGATATATTAAACCGTGGCTGCAACGGATTTATTCAGAAGCCGTTCACTATAAATAAGCTGTCCGCAGCAATAAGACAAATTCTTGACAAGAAATTGATTTTTTGGCATTGACAAATGAAATTAAAGGGCTATTTTTATGCTTGAATTTTTAATTCGGATAATTTTGTTGAGTTTAACTAGTACCCGAACGAAAATTAGCAGTTTTTGTTCAGGTACTAACTACGCATAATTTAGGGAGGATATGATGTTTGAAGTTACAGAAGCAGCTTCAGTAAAAGTAGCTGACTATTTTAAAGGCAGAAATGTTGCACCTATTCGGATTTTTTTGAATGAGGGCGGTTGAGGAGGTCCTTCTTTATCAATGGCTCTGGATGAGTCCAAAGATACAGACAACATATATACCGTAGACGAGTTTCAGTATGTTGTTAACAAGGATTTCATGGAGAAGGTTAAACCTATAAAGGTTGATTTTACGACATTTGGATTTAAAGTTTCATCGGGAGTTGATTTTAGCGCAGGGTGCTCAAGCTGCAACACACCAGGAACCTGCTGTTCCTAAAATACATCTGAATAAAAAAAAGGGCAATATTAATTTTTTAATATTGCCCTTTTTTATTTATAATAATCTAAAATGGCTTCACATAATCCTGGTATAGTAAAAGAATTTGCAACGATGTGAACGTCAAATCCAAGATTTTTCGCAGTATCAGCGGTTATGGGGCCAATGCAGGCAATGGTTATATCTTTCATCTGAGTCTCAAAAACATTGTCAGGTAAAATAGCTTTGAAGTTTTTTACAGTCGAAGAACTTGTAAATGTTATAAGATCTATTGTGTTTTTTTTAAGTCGTTTCAATAATAAATCGGCAGAATCCGGAACTTCTTTGGTATAATACGATGTTATCTCATCAACGATAGCCCCCATTTTTGTCAGCTCAACAGGAAGGATTGGCCTTGCATCTTTTGCGCGCGGAAGGAGTATTTTTTTCCCATTTACATCTTTATTGCTGAATGCCTCAATAATTGACTCAGCTCTGTAATTTTTGGGTACAATATCGCTTTTTAATCCAAAACTTAAAAGCCTTCTTTCTGTTGCGGGTCCTATTACCGCTGTATTTAATTTGCCTAATACGCGCGCATCTTTACCTTTTGAAAAAAGTCGCTCGAAAAAGTAATTTACACCATTGACACTGGTAAAAACCAGCCAGTCATAGGAAGAAATATTTTCAATTGCCGCATCAAGGAGCTTCCAGTCATCAGGCGGGACCACTTTTATTGTAGGACATTCCAAACACTCTGCCCCAAAATCTGAGAGCAGTTTAACCAGGTCACTAGCCTGTTCCCGTGCCCGGGTTACTACAATTCTTTTTCCCATCAATGGACGATTCTCAAACCAGTTCATTGTTTTTCTCAACTTAACAACATTTCCAACAACAATAATAGCCGGCGGTTTAAGACCGATACTTTTTACACGTTCATTTATATTTTCAAGGGTTCCTGTAACAGAGAACTGTCTGGGCGTTGTTCCCCATCGAACAAGGGCAACAGGTGTATCAGAAGGCATACCATAATTAATAAGCTGACTTGTAATTTTCGGCAGGTTTTTAACTCCCATAAGAAAAACAATTGTTCCAACACCTTTTGCCAATGCCGACCAGTCGATATTAGACTCCTTTTTGGTTGGGTCCTCGTGGCCGGTTACAAATGCAACTGTAGCCGTAAATTTTCTGTGAGTCAGAGGAATTCCGGCATATGCAGGAGCCGCTATTGCAGAAGTAACGCCGGGAACGACTTCAAAAGGAATGCCTTCTTCTATTAAAACTTCCGCTTCTTCTGCTCCACGTCCAAAAATAAAGGGATCACCGCCCTTTAATCGTGTTACAATAAAACCCTTGTTAGCCTTTTCGGCAATAAGAGAATTAATTTCATCCTGGGGCAGAGTATGATCTCCGCCTTTTTTTCCGACATAGATTATTTCAGCATTCTTTGAAGCGTAATTTAAAAGAACCGGTGAGGCGAGATAATCATATATTAGAACATCAGCTTGTTTAATGCATTCCAGTCCTTTTACTGTAATCAATCCTGGATCGCCAGGACCCGCACCAACCAGATAGACTTTACCTTTCATAGTTTTCATTTGTTCCCGCTTTTGTAACAATTTTTCAAAGGGCTAAAGTGTCACTTGT
>JAFDFV010000287.1 GCA_019309665.1 Deltaproteobacteria bacterium
ATGATGAGAATTATTGCGCCATCTATATTGTCTGCTGATTTCACAAAATTAGGAGATGAAATAAAATCCGTCGAAGATGCTGGAGCAGACTGGATACATATTGATGTCATGGACGGACATTTTGTTCCAGCTATTACAATGGGACCTATAATTACAAAAGCTGCAAAAAGTATTACATCACTTCCCCTTGATGTTCATTTGATGATTGAAAATCCGGATCTCTATATTCCGGATTTTGCAAAAGCAGGGGCTGCTTTGATTTCTGTCCATGTTGAAGCATGTGTACACTTAAACAGAACTATACAACTGATAAAAGAATTCAAAATAAAGGCAGGTGTTGCTCTGAATCCATCAACTCCGCTCTCATCAATAGAATGGAGCCTCGAATTCGTTGACTTTGTGTTGATAATGAGTGTTAATCCCGGTTTTGGAGGACAGGCTTTCATACCAAACTCAATTGATAAGATAAGGTCTCTTCGCAAAATGATTAAAGAGATGGGATTATCGACCCTGATAGAAATAGATGGCGGAGTTAATGAAAAAAACATAGAAGAAATTTCTATCGCCGGTACTGATGCATTTGTAGCTGGATCAGCAATTTTTGGAAGTCAGAATTACAAAAAGACAATTAACCGTTTAAAATAAAAAAGTTCAGCCACTAAGGCACAAAGGCACAAAGGCACAAAGAAAGGATGTGATTGATAAATTAAGGAATTAAAAGTGACAACATCATTCAATTCGGGTAGCCTAAATTATAAATTTTAAAAGAATTATATTATATATCTTGGTGTCTTAGTGTCTTTGTGGCTACACTATTACAAAAGGGGATTATTATGAGCAAACTCAAAAAACTCCAGAAGGTCTTGGTAATTCATGGCCCCAATCTAAATATGTTAGGTAAAAGAGAACCAGCTATTTATGGGAAAACAACTCTTAATGAAATTAATAAAAAGCTGAAAAATGCAGGCAGAAATCTGGAAATTGCTGTAGATACATTTCAATCAAATCATGAAGGGGAAATTGTAGAAAAAATACAGGATGCAATGGGAAAATGCCAAGGTATTATTATCAATCCCGCTGCATACACACACACGAGTATTGCTATCCGCGACGCTCTTCTTCTGCTTGATATTCCTATAATTGAAATTCACCTGTCCAATATTTATAAAAGAGAGCCATTTCGCCACAAGTCAATGATTGCTGATATAGCTACAGCTCAGATTTCCGGCTTAGGCATACTGGGTTATTCTATGGCTCTTGAAGCTATTGCCACAATGATTTAAATAGTGCCTGAATGAGAAAACTGCTAATTTTTCCAATTTCTGCGTCAGGCTTAAATTTTAGTCCTCAAAATACTCCATGTATTCCTGCGGTTAAAATTTGCGCCTTCCTTGAACTTGAAAAAATTTTTTAGTTTTCGTTCGGGCACTAAATACAAAAAAAATATGGACAAGGGAAAAAATTCCCCTGTCCATTATTATTTGTTGCGTCTATTCCTTTTTCTTGGGATGGCATTCGCCGCAAGTAACAGGGCCTTTGTTTTCTTCTAAATGACATCCTTTGCAGTTTGCATGGAACGCCTTCATTGCAGACATTATCTTACCATCTGCCTCAAGGCTGTGACATCCGGTACAGTCGCTCAATTCAGAATCATCCCATACGTTCTCGCCATCTTTGTAAATGTGGTGACAATCCAGACAATCAATTTCTAAATCATCTGCATGAAGTGTATGAGGGAAAACAGCGGCAGGTCTTTCACGATTCACAAAGATATCATGTTCCAGTGATTGAATATCATCCTGCGCATATGCTAAACCAAAAACAAATAAACCTATCAAGCCCGCTATAACTATTAATGCATTACTTTTTTTCATCCCTATCTGCCTCCCAATTATTATTATAAATACTCTTAATTTTTTTATTCGGCATTTTATTAAATATTTATTATCAAAAGAATGCCTGATTGTCAAGCCAAATCAACTTGTATTACACTAAATTTTACTTGACTAATAAGTGCTTATGAGATACAAATTATAGTCATTTATTTGCAACAGACCTTGTAAGGGGGAGAAAATATGCAACAAAATTCCATTAAAAAAAACAGGGAAAAAATTGTAAGCCGTAGAAATTGTCTCAAACTAATGGGTGCATTCGGTTTAGGATTAGCTGCCCCGACTATAATCGCTAAACAGGCCGAGGGCAAACATCTTGACAATCTTCATTCCATAAGCAAAACTCGTCCGCTTATGGGGACAATTGTAACTATAACAATTGCAGATTCATCCCGCGATAAAGCTGAAAAAAATATTGAAAAAGCTTTTGTAAAGATGACCGAACTTGAGAAAATTTTTAATCGACATGCTGATAATACTCCTGTGAGCCGGCTTAATCAAAAAGGCCTTTTAAAAGATATTTCTCCTGAATTAGCAGATGTCCTGCATCAAAGCGCCTTTTATAATTATATTAGTAAAGGTACATTTGATATTACAGTTCTTCCTGTTTTAGAGCTGTATAAAAAATCCTATGAATCAACAGGTTATTCCCCATCGCAGAAACAGATAAATGAAAAGATGAAGCTTGTTAATTTTGAAAACATTAAAATAGACAAAGAGGGCGTAAGATTGCTCAAAGATGGAATGCAGATCTCGCTGGATGGCATAGCAAAAGGTTACATTGTTGATCAGGCAGCAAATCTTATAAAATTAAACGGAATAAAATACGCCCTGATCAATGCCGGAGGTGATGTTAGAGTTATTGGAGGAAACGGTCCCGGTAAAGCCTGGAAAATTGGAATAAAAGATCCTTTGGAGAAAAAAGAAGTTACTGAATTGTTTGAGCTGAACAACGGTGCAGTGGCTACGTCCGGCAATTATGAAAACTATTTTGATAAAGATAAAATTCATCACCATATTATTGATACATCAACCGGAGATTCACCTGTCCAGACAATAAGTGCCACGGTCCTTGCTCCTACCGTTATGCAGGCAGATGCTCTCTCTACATCTCTTTTTATTCATACCCCAAAAAACAGCATTATTCTTGCCGGTTCGTTATCAAACATAGAGGCATTGATTATTGCAAAAGGTGGAAGAAAGTACCGCTCATCGGGATGGAATAACATAACAAAATAATTCGTAAAACATAAATATAAAAAAAGGGCGGAAATTCATTTATCCGCCTTTTTTTTATGGTAGAGCCGCCCTACCTACAGAGTTATGGCACCAAAAGTACGGGAAGTTCCGATTCCTCTGTTACACGGTGAGAAACACTTCCCAGCCAGAACTCCTTGAAGCGGTCCTTACCGGTGGTCCCCATAACGATCATGCTGGCCTTGTGCTCCCGCGCCACCCTGATAATCTCATAAGCGCTCCGCCCGGAAAACAGGTGGGGTTCAGCATTGATCCCATCTTTCTTTAACCTGTCG